>CBHXZU010000279.1:0-7546 GCA_966125105.1 uncultured Prosthecobacter sp. | reverse complement strand
AATTCGTCTCCGCGCTGGTTGAAAACCGCGACCCGTTCCCAAACGCCAAACAATCGGCGAACTGGACGTGCGTCGGTCTCTGCGCGCACGAGTCCGCGCTGAAAGGCGGCGCGATCGTGAAGCTCCCCGCATTTACCCTCTGATTTTCTCCCCAAACAAACCTACACACACCCTACAACTCACTACTTAGGTCTGCAAAAACAGAAGGCGTAGCGCCAAACGCCCGCCGGCTCCTCTGGGCCGGTTTCATGGCGATTCTCGCTGCCGGCGTCGGATATTCCGTGCGCGGTGGTATTCTTGGCCAGTGGGCCGAGCAATTTGGATTCACCATGACCGAGCTCGGCGCCATCACCGGTGGTGGCCTCACTGGCTTCGGCATCGTGATCATTCTCGGCTCCTTGGTTGCTGATAAGATCGGTTACGGGAAGCTGATGATCACTGCGTTCCTCCTGCATTTGATCTCGGCAGGCATTACGCTGGCGGCTCCCGCCGCATTCGCTTCGGGCGGCAAGACAGCGGCTTTCAACTGCTTATTCTACGGCATGTTCATTTTCGCCATCGGTAACGGCTTGGCGGAAACGGTCGTGAATCCGCTGACGGCGACGTTGTATCCGAAGAACAAGGCGCACTTCCTCAACATCCTTCACGCCGGCTGGCCGGCGGGTCTTGTGCTTGGCGGTCTGGCCTCTGCTTTCATGGCGGCCAAGACTGATGATGCAGGCACGGTCATTCAGCGCGCGGTGGATTGGAAGATCCAAATGTCGCTCTTCCTCATCCCCGTGATTATTTACGGTGTGATGCTGCTCGGGCAAAAGTTCCCGAAATCGGAAGCCGAAAGCGCCGGCGTCACGTTGGGCGAGATGCTCAAGACGGTTTTCGCGCCGCTCATGCTCGTGCTTCTCGTGATCCACGCGCTTGTCGGCTACGTCGAACTCGGCACCGACTCTTGGATCAGCAAGATCACCGGTGCCATTATGGGCAGCCCTGCGGCGGGTCTTAAGCTATTCGTGTATACCTCCCTGTTGATGTTCGCGCTCCGCTTCGTGGCGGGTCCGATCGTGCACAAAATTTCGCCGCTTGGGCTCTTGTTTGTCAGCGCGATTCTCGGCGCCACCGGCCTGACGCTGCTCGGCAATGCTGCGACCGTTGTGGCCTGCGTAATCGCTGCGACCGTGTACGCTTGCGGCAAGACCTTCCTCTGGCCCACCATGCTGGCGGTTGCCTCGGAACGCTTCCCGAAGGGCGGCGCCGTCGCGATCGGTATGCTGGGTGGCGTGGGGATGCTCTCCGCTGGTTTGCTCGGCGGCCCGGCCATCGGGTTCAAGCAGGACTACCATGCTTCCGCTAATCTCAAGGAGGTCGCTCCGGCCGCCTACGATCGCTACAAAGCCGATAACGAAAACACGTTCTTTGGCTTTAAGACAGTGGGTCTCGACGGTTCGAAGGTCGGCGTTCTCGAAGACGGCGGCAAGGAATTGAAGCGCGCCGGCGACATTCTTGCCAAGGAAGGCAAGAAAGACGACAGCCATGCCAAACTCGCCGCTTGGTGGGAGACCGCGAAATCCTCGGCGGATGCCGACAAAAAGCCTGTGCAAACTGCGGGCGTGGTGGGAGGCCAGAAAGCTCTCCTGTTGACCGCTTATGTCCCCATGGTGATGGCCGCGCTCTATCTGCTCCTGATCCTCTACTTCAAAAGCAAGGGTGGCTATAAGGCCCTCAACGTCGCGGAAGAAGAGGCCTACGAGCATAGCAAGTAAGCTTCGCGAAGATTCGATAAGCAACGGGGCAAGGCGCAAGCCTTGCCCCGTTTGCTTTTTACCGGCAGAAGCTCGGGGCTCGATGTCCAAAGTTCGTGCCTGGCTGCAGCTTTTCCGCGTCCCAAATCTCCTGACCGTGCCGGGAGACCCGCTCGCGGGTTTTCTCTTGGTCTCTGGCGGGAGGCTCGATGCCCGTGTGGTGCCCGCCGTATTTGCGTGCCTGTGCCTCTACATGGCCGGGTTGTTGATCAACGATCTCGCGGACCAGAAAGAGGACACCGTCGACCGGCCGAATCGCCCGCTGCCGAGCGGCGCGGTAAAACGAGGGGCCGCGATGATTGTGGCCGGCAACTTGGTAATCTTCGGCCTCGGCTTCTGCGCAATGCTCAGCCTGAACGTGGCAATCATGGGCTTGGGCGTGTTGTTGGGCGTCCTGCTCTACAACCTTCAAACAAAGAACATCCCGATCATCGGCGCGCTGAATATGGGGGTCTGCCGGGGAGGGAGTGTGCTCGTGGGAGCTGCCGCTGCCTTGCCGGACTTCCCCATTCTCTCCACCGGTATTGCGATGGAGTCCTTTGCTGGGGCGCTGGCGTTTCCCATCTATTCCTTTGCCGGGCTCATCTCGCAGCAGCGGTTCATGATTTTCGGATGCGGGGCCGCGTTTGTAATCCTGCTCTACATCGCCGCGGTCACGAATCTAGCGCGGCACGAAACGCGCAGTGAAGTTCCGAGGTTTTCGCGCCTGCTGCCCCTGGCTTCGGTTTTCGTTGGGTTTGTCGTCCTCAAAATCGCTGGCACCGGCGGACTTCTCCTGGACGCTGCTCCCACGCTGTGGGTGCTCGGCATTTTCATGGCAGCGGGAATCACCGCGCAACTCATGCGCGAGCCAATGCCGCCGTTGCCGCCGCGTATTGGCGGCTTCATTCGCCTGCTTCCCATCCTCCAGGCTTCCTTGTGCGTGGTTCCTCCGGTTGGGCTGATCGCCAAGACTCCGGCCAGTCTCGGTTGCGCGCTCGCGCTGCTGGCGTGCGTTCCCTTGCACGCCTGGCTGGCGAAGAAGTTCTACGCAAGTTGAGCGACTCGGTGGGGGACTTCGCGGCTCGGCTCGCCGCGGACCCGAGAATTGCCCGACCGAGATTCAACTAAGACCTCCCCGGAACCGGTTGAACCGCCCCGATAACTGTCTGGCGCATGCCGATATTTGTTTGGGGCACGCCGATGAGCGTCTGACACACACCGATAACGGTCTAGCAGGGGCCGATAACCACCTGGAGCGCGCCGATGGCTGGCTGAATCGCCCCGATAACCGACTAAAACGCGCCGATGACCGCCTGAAGCCCGCCGATAATCGTCTGAAGCACGCCGATAGTCGTCTGAAGCCCGCCGATAATCGTCTGAAGCACGCCGATAGTCGTCTGAAGCACGCCGATAGTCGTCTGAAGCACGCCGATAATCGTCTGAAGCACGCCGATAATCGTCTGAAAACATTATGACATTTCATGCGCGCGAAGTTTCTTCCATCCCTGCCATACGAACTGCTCCCACGCCGTACTGTGAAGGCCCCATATTCCAGGGAGCCCTCCCCCAACGTCGCCGTAAACGAGAGCTCTTTCCGTGGGGGCGTTTTTCGTTTTCCGGAGCGTCTGGGCCTAACGCGTTTCGATTTCAATAGTTCACACGAAAAGCCCGTTCGCGTTAAGCATCCTCAGAACTCCCGCCATGAAATCAGCGACCCTGCTTCCATTCACTTTAATCGCCGTAACTGCCTTCGCCGCGCCAAACGACATCCCGCAATGGCGCGGGCCGAACCGCGACGGCAACTTTCCCGCCACCGGCCTGCTCAAGGAATGGCCGGCCGATGGGCTCAAGCTTGCGTGGAAAGCGGAAAAGCTAGGCAAAGGCATGTCCAGCGTCGCCATCGCTGACGGCAAGATCTTTACCACCTCGGGGCGCAAAGGCGGCCAGTTCATCGTCGCGCTCAACGCAGCGGATCAGTCGGAAGTGTGGACCGCCAAACTCGGTGACAAAGGCGGAGAGCCTCGCTGCACGCCGACGGTCGATGGCAATCTCGTTTACGCCGTGAGCAGTGAAGGCGACCTCGTCTGTGCGCAGGTTGCCGACGGCAAGGAAGTGTGGCGCAAAAGCTACGCGACCGATTTCGGCAACCCGCCCAAGCCGACCTGGCAATTCAGCGAGTCACCGCTCGTCGACGGCGACAAGTTGATCATCGTCCCCGGGAGTTCCGAGGCAGTCATGGTGGCGCTCAACAAAAAGACCGGCGCCGTGCTGTGGAAATGCGCGGCCGATTTGCCGGGAAAAGGCCACGATGGCGCGGGCTACACGGGCGCAGTGATCAGCAACGCCGCAGGCATCCGCCAATACGTCACGCTCGTCGGCAAAGGCGCGATCGGCGTCGATGCCAAAACCGGCGCGCTCCTTTGGCACTACAATCGCGTCGCGAACGGCACCGCGGTGATTCCCACACCGCTCGTGTGGGACGACTACGTTTTTGTTTCCAGCGGTTACGGCACCGGCGCCGCGCTGCTGAAGATCGTGAAGGAGAGCGCGGGCTCCACCGCGGCCGAAGCGCCAAAGACGGACGCCGCCAAAATCGCTGCACTCAGCAAAAAGGTCACTGAACTCAAAGCGGAACTCGAGAAGCGCCGCGCCGCCCGCAAAGCCACCGACCAGGGCACGCCGGCCTACGAAGCTGCGGACAAACTCGTGCAGGACATCAAGCCGGAGATCGAGCGCGCCGAAGGCGCACTTGCCGACGCTCGTGGGACGAAAGGGGACGCTGCCGGAAAGATCCCAGGCTCTCCCGTAAGCGCCGAAGAGCAATATTGGCTGAACGCGGGGGTATTTCAGAATCACCATGGCGGCATGGTCCGTATCGGCGATTACATCTACGCCGGCAAAGGCCACAACAATGGCTTTCCCATTTGCCTCGAATGGAAGACCGGCAAAGTCGTGTGGGAAAAAGAGCGCGGCCCCGGCAAGGAAAGCGCCGCCGTAGTCGCCGCCGATGGCAATCTCTACTTCCGCTACCAGGATGGCACGATGGCGCTCATCGAAGCTTCGCCGAAAGGCTACGTGCAAAAAGGCGCGTTCAAACTCGCGAGCGTCAATGGCCCCAGCTGGCCGCATCCCGCCATCCACGCCGGCAAGCTCTACGTCCGCGACCAGGACGTGCTGATGTGCTACAGCCTCACGAAGTGAGCGCCTGAATGAACCATTCCACCGTCGCGCTCAACACATGCGCGCCGGATGCATCGTGCAATTCCACCTGCACCGAAATGCCCGCCCGGCCTTTCGCATTGAGGTCCGCATCGAGTCGCGCCAATTCCTCGGCGTCCGCAGTCGCCTTCGAAGTCACCGCTCCATTTGCGGGTTTGCGAAACTTCGTCTCCATGCGCCGAACGAGCGGAATCACGCCTTCGCTCGATCCAAAATGCCGCAGCAAGAACTCACCGCTCGTCGCTTCCGCCAAAGCGAGCAGCGCGCTCGCGTGCACCGTCCCCACGTGATTGAGGAACTGCGCGCCTGCGGGAAGTCGCAGCAGCGCGCCGTCGCTGGACGCCTCTTCGATCCCCACGTGGCGGTTGAATGGAAGCTCGATGATCTTCACGCATCAGCCGTGTAATGGCTCGTCTGTGACCTGCAACGCCTTTGCGTGAAGCAGCGGATCACCCCTCGACACACGCCGCGCCTTTGCTTTTCACTGCGCGCGCCTTCCTTCCCACGCATGCGCGGCGCCTCCACTACCAGAGCACTCACCGTCCTCGGTTGCATCCTTGCTGCAGTCGCGTGCGCGGAAGACGCCGGCAAATGGGATCGGCTGCCGAGCCTGCCAGAGGCCCTCGGCGTCGCCGCGCCGTTTGCGGGAATCAGCGGCGACGCGCTCATCGTCGCCGGCGGCGCCAACTTTCCCGATAGGATGCCGTGGGAGGGCGGAAAGAAGGCATGGCACGATCGCATCTGGGTGCTTGCTGGCGCAAAGTCTAACGCCGGGTTTATCGATGCGGGCCGCCTCGAGCATCCCCGGGCCTACGGGGTTTCGGTAACCACGCCGCAAGGGGTGATCACGGTCGGCGGATGCGACGCTGACAGGCATTACGCCGAAACCGTTCTGCTGCGTTGGGAGAATGGCAAAGTGACGCGCAAAGTATATCCCTCCGCGCCAGTTCCGCTCGCATACGCCTCCGGCGCGTTGGTGAATGATGCGATATACCTGGCGGGCGGAACCGATCGTCCGGGAGAACAAGCAGCGACGAATCGGGTATTCGCGCTCAAGCTCGATCCAATCGGTTGGAGTGAATTGCCAGCGCTCCCCGGGAAGCCCCGTTTGCTCGCGACGGCAGCCGCAAGCGACGGCGCATTCTATGTCATGGGCGGCGTTGCGCTGGAGCCAGGACCTGACGGCAAGCCGCGGCGCGAGTATTTGCGCGATGTCTGGCGCTTCCGAAAAGAGACTGCATGGGAGCGCCTGCCCGATCTTCCTCGTCCCAATGCGGCCGCGCCAACGCCCGCGCCCGTCGTGCACGGGCGCATCCTGCTCATCGCGGGCGACGATGGCTCCAGGCGTGACTTCCAACCCGTGGAGAAGCATCCCGGTTTCGTCCCATCCATCTTCGCTTTTGATATCGCTGCGCAACGCTGGGCCGAGGTTGGCCAAACCCCCGCGCCTCGAGCCACCGTCCCGTGCGTGCCGTGGAGCGGATCATTCATCATTCCCAGCGGAGAGGTTCGTCCTGGAGTTCGCTCGCCGGAAGTCTGGCGATTTACCCCTGCGCCCTAAATGCAAACACCGGATCCAAGCCATCCGCGGATGCCGTGGCCGATTGTCGCCCTGCTCGTGCCGGTCGCGTTGCTCAATTACCTCGACCGTCAAATGCTCGCGACGATGAAGTTCTCCGTGATGCACGAGATCCCAAGCATCGAATTGGAGGCAAATTGGGGAAAGATTCTCGCGTGGTTCAAATGGGTTTACGCGATCTGCAGCCCGATCGCCGGTTACATCGCCGATCGCTACAGCCGACGCTATGTGATCGCCGCCAGCTTGTTTATCTGGTCGGCGGTGACGTGGGCGACGGGGCACGTCACGACGTACGAGCAGTTGCTCGCGACGCGCGCGATCATGGGTCTGAGCGAGGCGTTCTACATTCCTGCCGCCCTCGCATTGATCGCTGATTGGCACATCGGCCCGACCCGCTCGCGCGCCGTTGGCATTCACCAAATGGGAATCTATGCGGGCGTGATCGTCGGCGGATTCAGCGGATACGTCGCGGAAAGTCCGGAGCACGGCTGGCGATGGGGATTCGATGCCTGCGGAATTGCCGGCGTTCTCTATGCGCTGCCGCTGTTTTTCCTGCTTCGAGACGTGCCGCGCCACGAGGCTGCCACCGCCAAGGCACCGCCGTCTGCCGTTGGAACGCTCGAGGCGCTCGGGAACAACTCCTCGTTCCTGCTCCTCGTTCTCTATTTCACACTCCCAGCCATGGCAGCGTGGATCGTGCGCGACTGGATGCCGGCGATCCTCAAGACCGAGTTCAACATCGGCCAGGGCAAGGCTGGCGTTTCTGCGACGCTTTATTGGCAGGTCGCCGCGATCTGTGGAGCGGTGCTTGGCGGATGGTGGGCAGATCGCTGGATGAGGCGATGCCAGCGTGGGCGGATTTTTGTAAGCGCCATCGGCACCGGGCTGATCATTCCGGCAATCTTCGGCCTCGGTTACGCGCCGAAGACCCACGAACTCTGGGTGGCGGTCGCCTTCCTCATCATTTTCG
>CBHXZU010000278.1:0-7611 GCA_966125105.1 uncultured Prosthecobacter sp. | reverse complement strand
GCCCACTGCAGGTGCAGTTCGAGGCGCGCGCGGGTCGCGGCATTTGGCGCGCGATAGATGCCCGTAACCGGCGCCCATCCGTCCGCGGCAGTCGCGCCGTCCTGCGGATATTCCGGCTCCGCCGTGGCCTTCCAGCCTTTCAACACATTCGGCACGCCCGGACCATCGTGGGGAACAGTCTTGCCCGCTGCATCCTGCCATAAGATTCGCGCCACCACGCTGCGCCGCGGCGTTTCGACTCCATCGGCTTTGCGCCAGGCGGTAAACCGATACGTCTCGCCGCCTTTCACCGGCACGGTCTTGTGCCAGTAGCCGCTGAGACCTTCGCGAGCGTCCGCCGCGATGACCAGCGCTCCGCCGCCGTTGCGCCCGGCGTCCTTTGCGAATTCGAATCGCGGCTGGATCTCCTCGCGCGGCGCAGCATGCTGCCATTCCGAATCCACGAGATTCGCAGGCTGCTCAGATGCGGACGCGCCAAACACCGTCGCCGCCGCGAAGAATGCGACCGTCATGCAGCGAACTGCCCGCCGCGCGACACGCATCGAAGATGAAATTGAAAACGCATTCATTGCCATGAGTTGGGTTAGCCGTTGAGCCATTCGTCCCTGTGCTCGGCGACGAACTCATCATCCGCGAGATGCGGATAAGCGCGGCAGACGCGGTCGATTTCCTCCGCCTGCCCCGGGCTCAACATTTCCAGCGGATCGAGACAGATGATCGACTCCAGCAACCCCTGCCGCCGCAACACTTCGTGAATGCCCGGGATGCAGCCCGCAAACCCGCGCGCAGCGTCGAAGAACGCCGCATTCGCATCCGTCACCTGCACGTTGAGCGTCAGCATCTCGGGCGGGATCGGGACATCCTCTATTACGAGGCGACGGCATTCGCGGTGCAAAGCGACGGCTGACTTTGTCCACACCGCCCAATGCCCCAGCAGTCCGCCGACGATCCGCCGTTCCACGCGACGCCCGCGCGACTCCCAAACGAATGGAGTCAGCAGGTCCGCCACGATGTTGTCGTCGTTGCCTGTATAGAGCGCGATGTCTTCGCGGCCGGAATCCGCAATCGCGCGGACAACATCGATCGTCTGGTAGCGATTGAACGGCGCGATCTTTATCGCGACGACGTTCTGGAGTTCCGCAAAGCGTCGCCAGAACTCGAACGGCAAATGACGTCCGCCGGCCGCCGGTTGGAGATAAAATCCGATCAGCGGAATCACCTCTGCCACGCGCCGGCAATGCGCGATCAGCTCATCGGTGTCCGCATGCGCATGCGCCCCGAGGCTGAGCAAGCCGGCGTGCATTCCCGAAGCGACCAGCAACTCCGCTTCCGCGACCGCTTGCTTCAAATCGCCACAGATTCCGCCCACGCGCAACATCGGCGCAGCGCCACCCGCCACTCGCTTTTGATCCGCGCGATCAAATTCCTCGCGCACCAACTGGAGCAGCGGCTCGTAGAGCCGCACATCCGGATCGCGAATCGCAAATTGCGTGGTGTGCACACCCACCGCGAGACCATCCGCCCCCGCGGCCGCGTAATAGCGGACAAGCGCTCGCTGCCGCCGCTCATCCAGCCTGCGCTCACGCGTCAACGCCAGGGGGCACGCGGGAATGACCAGTCCGCGCCCGAGATGATCGCGCGACCTAGTACCGTCCATCGTGCACTTCGAAATGCGTCGGTTTTCCGAGATTTTCTCCGCCCTTCCGCACCCACTCCACCACCCAGGTGAGCAACTGGTCGGCAGTTATGCGGGGCTTGCCAAAAAGCTTATGTGCCAGGCTCGCGTTCCCTAGGCAGGCGCTGCCGATTTCCTTGCCGTAAAAGCGCGGCTCGCGCCCAAGGCGACGGCCGATCTCTTCGCTTACCTCGCGAATGCTCAGCACTTCGGGCCCCGTCACGTTCAGCGCGAGCGGCGGTGAACTCGCATGCTCCAGCCCGAGCAGAGTCATGGCATTATTGTCGCCCTGCCAGATGATGTTGAAATGCCCCATTGCGAGATTGATCGGCTCGCCCAATTGGATCTTCCGCGCCAGGTCCACGAACACGCCGTAGCGAAGCTCGCACGCGTAAAAGAGACGAATCGTCGCCACAGGGATTCCCCATGCGCGGCTGAAATGCTCGAACATCCGCTCCCGCCCGAGGCAGCTCATCGCGTATTCCCCCACCGGGATGAGCGGCTCCGATTCCTTCGCGCCGCCCTTCGCGACATCGGCCATTCCGTAAACTGCGCCCGTCGAATACGCCACGATCCGGCTCTTGCGAAATTTCCGGCACACCGCGCTCGGCAGATAGGTGTTCATGGCCCACGTCGCTGCCTCGCGTCCGGCGGAGCCAAACTTCAAACCCGCGAGGTGAATGACGTTGGGCGCATCTGGCAGGCCCTCGATCGCCTTGTCATCCAGCAAGTCGCACACGATCGTCTCGACGCCATGCTGCCGGAGTTTCTCCGCTTCTCCCGGCGTGGAGAAACGAGAGACACCGATCACGCGGCGCGGCGTTCCCGCGAGTTCGGATGCGACCTTCGCCATGCGCGCCAGCGAAGGACCGATCTTTCCACCCGCGCCAAGCAGCAGGATATCACCCTGGATTCGCCGCATCATCTGCACCACCGCGTCCGTCGGCTCGCTCAGTAAATGATCGAGCTCTTCGACGGTCTGAATGGCCGCGCTTCGCAGTGCTTGCATAGGCATTCGATAGTGCCGGTTTGGGATGAGAACAAAGGCTAGCTCGCTGAACTCGTTAAATGATTTGGAACCCGTTTGCCACGAAATCGGCACACCCGTTTCAACGAGTACAACGACGCTCGCTTTGGCGTTTCGCGCTTTCTGCGTATCAAGCCGTCCCGTGAACTACGGCCGCGTCATGGCAGTGCCATCGCGTTCCCATTCGGGAACGACCATGACCGACGCGACAAGAGTCGGCGCGCCGTCGACGGCTGTCCCCTCCCGGACACCCTTCTCTCATCCCTGCATGTGCCCGCAAACGACACATACAACTCCTAACCGAGGGAAACCCAATGCAACTGCAACCAACACCCCGCCCCGAACACTCCTCCCAGATTCCATGCAAGCGCAAGCGCGTCACTGCCATCGCCCGGAAAGCCGCGAGCATCGGCGCGGCCGTAGCCGCCGCGCTCGCAAGCTCTTCGAACGCGCCCGCCGCGGTCCTTGCCTGGGATGCTGACGGCGCTTTGCCCCTCTCAGGAGGCAGCGGTCCATGGAACACCACGAGCGCTCTTTGGACAGCCGATGCGGGAGCGAGTTTCACGACGTGGAGCAATGCGAACCCGGATAGCGCTGTCTTCGGAGGCACTGCAGGAACGGTGACCCTCGCCGAGGCAATTACAGCGGGATCGCTCACCTTCAACACGAGCAGCTACGTGATCGACCTCAATGGCAGCAACCTGACACAGACGCTGCAGGGAAACCTGGGCGCAGGCATATCCACGGCGACGATCACAAACCTCCTCGCGGGCCCGACCCCGACTTACACCCACATCGCGGGTGCTGCAGCGCCGACGAGCATGCCGTTGCTAGCCGGGAATCTCAACGTGACCCTCAGCACGTCAGCGACGTGGACGCTGCCCCAAACGAATACTTTCACGGGATTACTAAAACTCACCGGCGGCGGACAGTTCCGCACTGATGGTGGAAGCGGCGCGTTGGGCGCTGCCTCGAGCACTGTCGAAATCGACGGCACGACACGCCTGAACTTCGCCACCGTTGCCGGCACCGAGGCGACCTATCCGCAGAACATCGTTCTCACCGGCGACACCACGCGCCTTTCTTCGAACGGCAACCGCAACATTTACCTCAGTGGCCAGATCAGCGGTGGAGCATTGAATACGGTCGGCGGCCAGGGCGCGCTCATCCTCGCGGGGAACAACTCGTTCTCCGGCCCGGTGAATATCACCACCATTGCGGATGCCGGCTCGGCCGTGATCTTCGCGCACAGCGGCGCGCTCGGAAACAGCACGGCGATCAACATTGGCACCGGCGATCCTGCGACGATCGGCTTCATGGCGAATCTCGCCACGGGAACAGGCATTTCGTTGGGAACGGGCGTGAGCGTGAACCTCAACGCCGCGACTCCCACGAGCGGCGCAGGCATGTTTCACAACTACAGCGGCAACAACCAATTTGCCGCGACGGTCACGCTGGGTTCGAACACCACACGCCCGATGTCCGCCGACCGCGGCACTTCGCTTACGCTCACGGGCAACGTCACGGGCGGCAAGGGCATCCTGAAACTTGGAGACGGGACGCTGGTGCTGACCGGCCAGAACAACTACGGCACGGCCAACGCGACCACCGGAAATGAAACCGCGGTGAATGCCGGCGTGCTGTCGCTCGATTTCAGCCAGGCGACTTGGGAGACGACCCCGGGCACGCAGACCAACCTCGTCAACAACGGGCTCACGACGAGCGGAAATATCAATGGCGCGACGCACCTCGTGCTCGGCGGCGGAACGCTGGAGGTGAAAGGAAAGAGCGGCTTCACCGACGTCCAAAACTTCAAGAACCACACCGTCACCAGCGCCACGAATGCCTTCACCATCAACCCCGGCGCATCCGCCGTGCGGGTGGTGCAAAATGACGCGGCCAGCATCACGTTGAACCTTGGACGCCTGATGCCGTCCCTGCGATTGCCGGGCGGCACCGTCGACTTCACGCTTCCGACCGCGGGCTCGATCGTGCTTCCGGCGATCTCCGGTTCGGTTGGAACGAACGCCGCAATCCTCGCGGCGAACGGCGCCATCTTCGCCACGGTCGCTGGACGCGATTGGGCAGCGCTCGATTCTGCCGGGAATCGAACGATTGTCCCGGGCTCCACCATTCCCGGTTTCTATACGCCGAACACCGCGACGGATCTCGCCGGCAACGCCGACATCACCGGCGAAACCACGCTGGTCGCAGATGCTGCGCCGGCAAGCATACGCTTTCACAATAGCGGCACGCGCGTCTTGAGCCTGAATGGCTTTGCGCTGAGCACGGGCGGCATTCTCGTCAGTGATCTCGGAAACACCGGCTCCGTGATCACGGGCGGAAGTCTCCGCGCCGCCGCCAGCACCGTCAGCGGAACCCAGGACTTGGTGATCATTCAAAACAACACGGCCGGCGTGCTCGCCATCAATTCTGCGATCATCGACAATGCGCTCGGAACAGGCCCAATCAGCAGCCTGACCAAAGCGGGCCCGGGCATCCTCGAGTTGGGTGGAACGAATACCTACTCCGGCGCCACCTTCGTAAATGGCGGCCTCCTGAAGCTTTCATCGGCCGGCGCCATCCCCGGAGGAATCGATCTCGCGGGAGGCTTGAGCAATGTGCAGTTGAAGGGCGGCGTCATCGGGCTGACCAGCGCGGCCCCCGCGTTTAACCGCGCCCTCGGCACCAGCGCAGCCCAGGTGCAATTCACCGGAAGCGGCGGATTCGCCGCCTACGGTGGCAACCGGGTGGTGAATCTCGGTGGCGCAAGCGCCATGGTCACCTGGAATATCGGCAGCTTCGTTCCATCCCTCTCCAGCCTCGTTTTCGGCGCTGCCGACGCCGACGGCACCGTGGAGTTCCAGAATCCAATCCGCCTCTTGAGCACGAGCACTGGCAACATCATCGTGCTGCAACGGACCATCCAGGTCATCGACGGAGCCGCCGATGTCGACGCGCGCCTGACCGGAATCATCAGCAGCACGGAGGCCGGTCTCACGAAAACTGGAAACGGCACCCTGGAGCTTACCGCATCGAACACCTACGCCGGCCCGACAGAAGTTGAGGCCGGAGTGCTGCGCGCCGGCGGCATCGGAGCAATACCGAACGGCCTTTTGAGAATCCGTGCCGGCACGCTCGATCTCAACGGCTTTTCGCTCACGTCAACGAGGGGCGTAACGCTTGGTGGCGGCCCCAGCGGGACCTCCTCGGCCATCAGCAGGGGCCCAGGCACTTTCACGCTCGCCAGTGGTTTGACCTACAACGGCCACTTCGCCAACGACAACGGCGCGACGATTAGCGGGAGCCTGGTCCTGTCCACGACGACGCGCACTTTTCTCATCAACGATTCCACCGCGGCTGCTACGGACGTGGCCGTGTTGGGCGACATCAGTGGCAGCGGTGGGCTGCGCAAGACCGGGGCGGGCACGCTGCAATTGCTGGGCAATAACAGCTATGTCGGCGCAACCACCGTCGCCGAAGGCGTGCTCGGTGTCGTCGGAACGCTTTCGGGCAGCAGCGCAGTTTCCGTTGTCGGCGGGACTCTTTCCGGCACCGGCGGCGTCGGCATCGTCACGCTGACTTCCGGCACCATCGCTCCGGGCGTTGGCATTGGCGCGCTGCATACGGGCGACGTATCGCTAAATGGAGGCGCCCTCGACATCGCCATCCTCGATGCCACTACCGCCGATCAACTCGACGTCTCCGGCTCAGTAAACTTTGGCGGGCCGGTGAATCTCACGCTGTCTGTGGCCACCGCGCTGCCCGTCTCGACGAGCTTCACGATCATCAACAACAATCTGGTCGATGCCGTGACATTCGCGAGTGCGAGCGCCTTGCTGGTCTATAACGGCAATTCGCTGGACGAAGGCGAAGTGTTCTCCGTTGCCGGAGGATTCGGATCCCAAGCTTTCCAGATCTCCTACGCCGGCGGCACCGACGCAAACGACGTCGTCCTCACCGCCGTCCCCGAACCCAGCGCCGCTCTCATGGTGCTCGCCGGCGTAGGCTGCCTGGTCACCTACCAGCGCCGCCGAAAATCCGGAGTCTCCCGCTAAAGCAAAACGCGCCCCTCTCTCTGAGAGCCGCCATCCGTGGGGATCGGTGGCTAAAATCCGCTCCGCGTTCCCTCCCTCGCACCTAGGAAGGTCGCGCGACGCCATTATTCCGCTCAATCCCCCGCCCCTCCTTCGCCACGCGCTCCCGCAGCGTCGCCGGCCCGACCACCGTCGCCCCGCTCCCGAAGCTCAGCACCCACCGCACCACTTCCGGACACACCGGCGCATCCATTTCATACCGCAACCCGCCGCCCTCGATCGGCGTCAGCACCTGCGTCTCGTGCCATTCGCGTTCGTCCACCAGCGGCGCCGTCTCGGCATCAAAGTCCACCAGCACCTTCTCCGGCGTCCCGCTCGTGTGCGCGCCGAAACACCTCTTCAGCACTTCTTGCAAATCGAACGGCGTCGTCGGCGTGAAGACCTCGCCCGTGTTCGTCGCCGCCGACATCCGGCACAGCGCAAACTCCCGGATCGCCAGCTTCCGGTCCAGGTCCTCCCCAAAGATGTACCACGCCCCGCCGATGCTCACCAGGTCGCGCGGACGTATCCGCCGCTTGCTCGGCGCCTTGCCCTGTCGCGCCTCCTCCAGCTTCAGGTAGGAAAACTCCAGCTCCGTCTCATCCAGCACCGCCTGCGTCACCGTCTCGAAAATGTCCGCGTCCATCTTCGCCTGGAATCCCGCCGAGCGAAACGAGATCCGCTGCAGCACGCGCTCGAGATAATCCGTCAGCTCCATGCCGAGGCCACCGAGCAGCTTCTTCATCGTCGGCTCGATCTCCGCCTCAAACGACGTTCCCCGTACGCAGTTGTATTTACCTGGCTCGCAATGCACGAATGAATTTCCAATTACT
>CBHXZU010000277.1:0-7656 GCA_966125105.1 uncultured Prosthecobacter sp. | reverse complement strand
GTCTTCGACATCCGCGGAGTTAAACGTGACGTCCTGCTTCTTGATCAGCGCTCCATCACGGAACCACTTCACCGTGGCGCCAGCCGTGGTGTCGGCGAACGTGATCGCGTAGTGATGCCGCTCGCCCGCCGTCGTCGCCAAGTCCGTGTCGGAGGTCTGGAAGGTGCCATTGATGCCCGTGATGAATCGCTGATTCCCGAGATTACCGGCGCTGCGCGAACCGCTCAGGCCGATCACATCCGAACCGGACGTGACGCCCGGCGCGGGAGAGCCGGGCACGCCCGTGTATTCGCCGGCCGCTCCGAGCCCGTCACCCGCTTCCGCCGTCCGTCCGAACTCGAGCACGCGCATGTATGTCGAGCCCGCCAGCGGCGTCGCCCAGACTTCGAACGTGAAGTTGGGCAGCGCCGAGAAGATGCCGTTCGGCAGGTCGATATACGCGGCAATGGAATCCGCCGCGGTATTTCCACTGGTGCCGCCCGGCAGCCGCAGTCCCGCGCCGGTAAATGTTGCCCCCTGCCCGCGCACCGTGGCCGCCGCGCCACCGACGCTGCTCGTAATGGTCGTGCCCGCCGGAGCCGGTCCCGCCGCGGTATTGAACTGCCAGCGATGGACGATCGGGTAGAGATTCGAACCATAGACGATCCGCTCCCGCGCGTCCGCCGTGCCTTGGGCGGTGGTGCTAAGATGATACGCGCTGTCTCCGCCACCCACGAAGGAGCAGTTGGACAAATCCATGCCGCCTTGAAGCTTCGTGCCGTTCAGCCAGATATTCGGATTCGAAAAATAACCCTGCGATCCGCCGCCGCAGTAGTTGTGCATCATCGTCGTCGTCGGATTCGTCCGGCACTCGCTATGATCGACTCCGTAGTTGTGCCCGCCAGCCTCGTGCGCGACCACGTACGCCCAGAACGCCGAGCCATCGAAGGAAGAATAGCGCCCCGGCTGATACGCCACTGCCGCGGCGCCATCATTGGTCGAATCGCACACATAAGCGACAAGATCGGCGTTCACCGCGTCGGCTGCGACCACCACGTCTGCGATGCGGGAATCGTAAGCATTCATCCAGCCGACGAAGCCGCCATTCGACGTGCGCTGGTAGTTGTATTCGTTCGACTGCTTGAACCCGACAATGCGCATCCGGGCCGGCGAGCCGCTCCGCTCGTTGACAGCATTCGAGCCGGCGATGGCATTGAGGGCATTCACTTCCACGTTTTCCGCGCCGCCGACGCCGTTGGCGTAGCTGGCGTCGTAACCAATGAAGATATCCGCCTCCGCCGCGGCAAAAGCTTCGGAGCCAAGCACCGCGAAGCTCACCAGCGCCAGGAGAATGACCTGGATGGGGAGGAAGTTGGAGCGGTGCGTCATTTCGAGGATTTGATCGGTTCGCCGCCGGGCTGCGTCTGATATTTGTCGGGATTGAAGCTCGTCACGATGATCTCGCCCGGCTCGCGCGGCTGTCCCTGCAGGAAGGTTCCGTCATCCGGCGAGAGCACCGTAAACGCCTCGCGGCCCTCCTTGAACGCGAGCGTCACCAGCGATTGTCCGCGGCCCGGCAGCCGACCGGTAAAAGTGCCGCTCAGCCCCGACGGCGCGAGATCGGCGCGGTCCACCTGCACTTCCAATTCCTGCCCATCGAGCCCCGGCAGCATCACTTTCCGAACGACCTCCCCGGCGGCTCGCGCCTGCTGCACAAGCACATAGGCAGGCTCCTTTCGGTAAACCAACTGTCGCTGCTCGATCCGGTTGTTTTCTTCCAGCAACCGGTCGACCTCCGCTTCGTTATGCGCGATAGCCGTGATCGAGTCGATGTCGCGGCCATCCTCCGCGGTCCATTCGTGCCTCGCCGTCGCCTTTGCCACTGGAAATGGACGCCGGGCGAACCAGTCGAATTGCCGTCCGCGCGCGGCAGCTACGGCCGGCGTGACTCGAGGATTTTCCGGCACGGCTCTCGAAGTTTCCGGCGCAGCCCCCCGATCGCGCGGCGCCTTCGCCGACGAATGCTCGACGACGCGGCTTGCAGCTTGTGGCGGGATTTCCGGACTTCCCGACGGCAATAGGCAGATCATGGTGACCGCAAACCCGGTCAAGAGCAGGGCAAACAGCAGGATGGGTTTGGAGGGTGACGAAGGGAAAGTTGAAGGCATCTGGAGCGGACACGCCACAGAGCGAAGGGTCGTGGCAGCATGCGCACTAAAGCACGGTTTCCCAATCGCGGAATGAGAGAGCGCGTCTGATTGCTTGAGAAATTGCGCAACCCACCGACCCGCTCGCTAACATGGATCAACTCAGGCTCGCCGCAGCTACAAGGCGGCCGCCGCTAAGCTTACTCTCACACTTACTTGTACTTTTCCATTCCGCGCTGCCGCGTGAATGAACGCCCCCCAGCGTCACTTCCAGATGCGCCCGCCGGGAGCGCCGATGTCCCCAATCGGCCACGAAAACCAAACGCAAAGCGCCAATTTCCCCCCGCGCATCCCTTCGCTCCTCTAAACAGGCACTTCGTCCTAAGGGGGCGGCCGATTGAGGACATCGGCGCTCCCAGCAGCGACTCCCCTCCTCAATTCACCTTCCCCAGAAACTGCCCTTTCCACGAATGGCGTATGGAAACGGTCGAACACGTATCAAACGCATCGTCATCGTCCGGAATTCCTCGGTTTCCGAGACCGGCACCATTCATCGCTGCTTTGGCAAGCCACGCCACAAAGTTGGCCGCTTCGCGGTATCTAGGAAAGCGCGTGCGAAGGGATTGCCGCGACAACGCGCTCGTTCCTCTACCTCGCGTCGAAGGACAGCACCACCGCTTGGTTCTGTTTCCACTCCAGGGCAAACTCCTTGCCGTCACCAAGTGCGCGGCCGGAACGTTCATCGCGCGCGCTCTTCACCGGGCGGGCGAACTGCAATCGGATCGGCAACGCTTCGGTCTTTAGCCCCACCGAGTTGCCGCCGCCCAGCGACGTGCCCCTGGTCTCCGGATTCATGAAGAGAAAGAGCAGAGTCCGGCCATCCGGCAGCTTCCAGTAAGTGATCTCGTATCCGTGCTCCCGTTCGCCGGCCGCGGTCAGGCGCACCCTCGGCGCCAAGCCGACGTGCTGCATGAAAACGTTCCGCTTTTGCGCCGCTTCGAAACCGGAAACGCGATACGCATTATACCATTGCGGGGAGAGGTTCATGAGGATGGCCCGGCCTTTGCCGAACGTGGCGACGTGCTGGGTTGGCATCCCGCGGACCGCCTTGTCAAAGCCACCAGCCTCACGGAGCGAAGTATTTTTCTTCGTGAGCAGTTCGTCGTAAGTCTTCCAATTGTAATTCGCCTCCTGGTCGGTTTCGACCCACAGCTTTTCGCCGAAAATGTCCGCCGCGCGCAGGTTCGGGTCGTGTTTGACGCCAAACATCGCGTCGAGCGCGCCGCCCGTCGATCGCCCTTTTCCATGCTGATCCCACAGACCTGGTAGATAGTCGGCGATGACCGTGCCCCCACGCTCGCAGAAAGCCCGGATGGCCCGCGCCTCCGCATCCGAAAGCGCGAGGCAGGCCGGCAGAATCAGCACGCGATATTCGTCCGGGATCCCGCGCTGGATCACGTCCGCGTAGCTCACGAAACTATATTGCAGTCCTTCGTCGCGAAGCATGTTTTCCCACGCCCGCCGAACGTGCGCCGCGCTGCTGAGCCGCTCGTCGTTGTTGCGATTGGCCCACGTTTTTCCATGCGCCTCCGCGTCGAGAATCCAGCCGAGTTGGATGCTCGCGTGGCTGTAGTAGATCGCGATGCCGTCGTGCTGCCATTCCGCGCCGCGCATCAGCGGGCCGATCTTCTTCCCGGCCTCGAGGAAGGTCGGCGCGACTTCCGCGTGCCAGGGCTTCGGCGTTTTGCCGTCGAACCATCCCTCCACCCAGCCGATGTGCCCGCGGTTGCCGTGCGCGAGGTAATACCAGGTCTGCCAAACCGTGTCGGCGACATCCCGGTGGAAGAGGCTCGTCACCGTCGGCAGCGCGTTGTGCGGATTAAATGAGCGGATGATCGCCTGCGAGGAACCGAGATTGTAGCTCTCGAGGAACTGCACCTTCCGCATCAGCTTCGCGTAATCGTATCCGCCAAACGCGCTCGGCTGCTGTCCGCCGACGAGCCCGACGGGCGTCGCGGGATCCAGCGTATTGGCATACTCCACCAGCCCGCCGATCAGGTTGCACCAATGCGAATCGTTGAAGCTCCACTGGTCCATCACGGGACTGGCGTCAAATTCCGCTAGCGTCCAGGTGGGCAGCTGTAATCGGATCTCCTCGTAACTCGCCCAGTGGTCCCGCTTGGGCGCATTCCCTTTGCCATACACCTCCTCGAGCCAGCGCGGATACGCGGTTTCGTCATCCGTCACCCGCCACATGGCCGGACTCACGAAATGTCCCCAGGACGGCTCATCATCCAGGGCATACGCCGCGCGCATCGGCGAGGATTTCACCGCGGCCAGGTTCTTCTTCAAAATCGACTGCAACGTCTGAATCGCCGCAGCATTGAGCGGCGCGGGCCGAACTCCGGTCCCGCGCAATTCCGGCAAGTGCGGCTTCACCTGGTCGCCGTCCCACAGGTGCAGGGTACCTTTGCCCGCCGCGTGATCCACGTAGAAGCGCAGGCCAAACTTCTCAATCCAATCCAGCCGTCCCCGCGGCGAGTCCTTCGTGCCAATTGCGTCCCGATCCACCAACGCGCCGTTGTAACCGTGCTCCACACTCCACCGTCCCGAGTCGTCGTTGAAGCCAATGGTCCATTGATACGTCCAGGGCATGAACGTCCACGAAGGCCACACTTGCAGCGCCCACGTCTTATCCTGTTTAACCGGGCGGAAGTCTTCGGACGCGCGGACGTAGGTTTCGTACGGATCGGCAGCCAGCGCGCAGGTTGCAAAAAACAAAAGGACGAGAATCACGTTGCATAACCTCCACCACGCGAGCGAAGGACTTTGGCTTGGCAAGTGCGGGCATGGGAGGACACGACGAATGGAAAAAAGGGCAATCTTCTCACGGGAAAAACGGCCCGCCGATGTGCAGATGCAAGCTGGTGCCGTCGAGTTCAAACGACCTTGGTGCCGGCTTCGATTCCACAGCCATTACCCTGCTCCCGTCGCCGCTTGATCGCGGCGCTGAAAGTCATCCCGCCCTCGTCCCGTTGCCCTGCGCCGTCGGGATCGTCTCCTCATCGAGGACTTCTCGCACTTTTCTTACCAGCGTCCCCGGCGTGAAGGGTTTTTCCAGGAATCGCACATCCGGCGCAATGATGCCCTGATCCGAGATGTCGCTATCGGAATATCCTGACACGAAAAGGACTTTGATCTTTGGCCGCGTTCGCAGCAGTTCGCGGACAAGTTCAGGCCCGTGCATTTGGGGCATGATGATATCGCTGACGACGAGATCGATCGCCCCATGATGCTCGGCGGCCATGCGCAACGCTTCCCGCCCGTGAGAAGCGCACAAGACTTCGTAGCCCTGCTCGCTGAGCACGGCACAGACGAGTTCGCGCACCGTTTCATCATCTTCGACGACGAGCACGGTTTCGGCATTCGGGGAACCCCGTGCCGGCGCAGGCACCGCTTTGACTTCGTCGAGCGGCGCCGTTTCCACTGGCAGATACACGGTAAACGAAGTGCCAACTCCAGGAGTGCTGCGGACCGCAATGCCACCGCCGCTCTGCTGGAGAATTCCATACACCGTTGCGAGGCCCAAGCCAGTGCCTTTGCCGGGACCTTTCGTGGTAAAGAATGGCTCGAAGATTCGCTCACGCGTCGCGGCGTCCATGCCGCAGCCGGTGTCCTGCACCATCACCGTCACGTATTCTCCGGCCGGCAAAGCAACCGTGCCGTCCATGATCGCCTCCTGGCCGCTGGCGTTTGCCGTGCGGATCGCCAGCGTCCCGCCCGCGGGCATGGCGTCCCGCGCGTTCACCCCGAGATTCAGCACCACTTGCTCGATTTGATTGGGGTCCGCCTTCACCCGGGCATTCACCGCAGTAGTTTCCAGCCTGAGGTCGATGTGCTCGCCGATTACCCGGTGGAGCAGTTTGCGCATTTCCAGCAGGAGCGCATGCAGGTCGATCACGCGAGGTTGCAGGAGTTGCTTTCGGCTGAAGGCGAGCAATTGCCGGGTTAGCGCCGCCGCTTTTTCTCCCGCCTTCACGATCTGCTCCGCTTCCTCTCGATTCACGTGCCCGGGCGGGGTGCGAAGGGCGATCAAGTCGGCGTAGCCAATGATGGCCGTCAGCAGATTATTGAAGTCGTGCGCAATCCCGCCCGCGAGACGCCCGACCGCCTCCATCTTTTGCGAGTGTCTCAGGCGTTCCTCACTATCTTCCAAGGCCTTTTGGGTCTCGCGTCGTTCCGCCATTTCACGCAGGAGCTTCTGCCGTTGATCGAAAAAATCCCGGATCATGCGCGCGAAGTCCCCAAACTCGCAGGGATCATCCTCCAGGTTCCGGATTGGATCCAGCGACTCGGTTCTCAAGCACGTGGATAATTGCCGGATGGGCTTATCCACCCAGTGCGCGAGGGAAACGACAAGGAGCAGGAATACGACGGCGGCGAAGAGGAGGAGCCAGACGAACTGTCGCTCGCTCGCGCCGCGCAGTTGCTCCAATTCCGGAGAATCATTACGGACCACCAGCCGGGCGATGGGCTGCCCGTTCAAACCGGAAAGTTCCCGGACGAAACTCACGTGCCCGGACCCGCTCACATGCGGCCCAGGCCCAGGGCTTGCCATCGACGTGATTTCCGCGGTGTGTCCGGTGAGCACGGAAATATCTTTCAGGGACTCGCGGCTCCAAAAGTAGCCGGCCAGCAGATAACCCGCGGGGGATGTGGCCCGGGAATTATCGCGCGAAGCATGCACGGTCGCCGCGCGGATTTCAAAAATGCCCAGCGGGGTTTCGGCAAAAAAGTGCGCCTGCTTCTTCTGATTCAGCAGTGGGCCGAACTCGCTCGCGGGCACGGGACACTCCGTCACGACGTCGGAATAGAGATTACTGTGGGAGTGAAAGCGTTCGCCCGAAGGCAGGTAGACCCAGACTGCATTCGCCCTTGAGTTGGCCAGCACGCCATCGCCCAAGTGCGCTTCCACCCACGCGCGATCGCCTTTCTGCAAGGCGGTGACCAGGTCATCCCACAAGCTGTAGTCGCTCACCATCACCCTCATCGGTTCGGTCCACCGCCCCATGATGGAGTCGAACGACTTTTGCCGAGACTGCCCGTGCTCGGCGATGATTCGCGCGTATTTGCGGGAGTCGTAAACTTTGAGGGCAATCAGGCCCGCGGCGAAGGTCATCACCACGACCAAAAGAAGGAGCGCGATCTTCGTTCGAACTTTCATGAGCAGGGTCCTGCGGCTGCTTAGTCGCGCAGCCGTTGCTCACGCATGGCAATGAACTTGGGACTGCTCCCTGCATGCTGGATCGCGAAGACGTTCTCCGTCTTCCCCGCCACGCGATGGCCAATGCCGCGATACTGAAATCCGATGCGAAATTTCACCAAGGTCTCCGCAGGGAGCGATTTCACCACCTCGAGGTTGTAAAGGTGGTACGACCGTTTCGGCCACCGCTTGTAGAACGCAGTAACGTCCTGCTCGATGAACGCCGTATTAACCGCGCCGTGATCGAAGTATCGCACTTCGTCCGCG
>CBHXZU010000276.1:0-7662 GCA_966125105.1 uncultured Prosthecobacter sp. | reverse complement strand
GTCTCCTTGATGACCACGACGCCAAACGACCTCGTTGCTCCCGTGCATGATCGCATGCCGGTGATCCTCAAACGCGAGGACGAAGCAGCGTGGCTCGATCACGGCACACCAGTGGAAAAACTCGCAACCATGCTGGCCCCCTATCCCGCCAGAGAGATGAGAGCCGAGCCCGTCTCGAACGCGGTCAGCAATGCGCGCATGGATTCGCCGGAGCTAATCAAGCCCATCGTCGCGGGCGAGTTTCGGCTCGAAGGCTGACGCCGCGCGACAACTCGATGAAGCGAGGAGTTAGACCCGCCGTTCAAGTCATCCCGAAGCAGGATTGCCCGCCGAGCGTGGAGGCTCGCCTTTCAAAACTTCTTTAACCGTCTGCAGGAGCGTCTCCGCGGAGTAGGGCTTCGCCAGGAAGTGCTCCACCCCGATGGCGCTGAGTTGCGTCGCCACGTTTTTGCCGGAAACTCCGCTCATCCCCACAATTCGCGCCGATGGTTCGATCCTCAGGAGCGCGCGACTAAAGGCGAGTCCATCCATCACCGGCATATTCACGTCGCAAAGCACGACATCCGGTTTCGGGGACAAGCTCACATAGGTCGCGATTCCTTCCGCCCCGTCTCCCGCCGCGACCACCTTGTAGCCGTGACTCTCCAGGATCCGTTTGGAAACGTCACGGATCGATCTTTCGTCATCCACGAGCATGATGACTTGTCCTGTTCCGTGCAGCGACGAAGCCAAGTCAATCGGGGCAACTGTCGATTGGCCGCCATCGACTTCGCAGACCGGCAGAAACAGCCGGAAGGTCGTGCCTTTGCCACGTTGCGATTCCACGCGGATGAACCCTCCGTGGCTTTTTACGATGCCGAGCGTGGTGGAAAGTCCGAGCCCCGTCCCGCTTCCCAATTCTTTCGTCGTAAAGAACGGATCGAAGATGCGGTCGAGCACATCCTTGGACATGCCGATTCCCGTATCGCTGACTTCGATCCGCAGATAGCGCCCCGGTTTCACCCCCACCTCCATTGCGCAGTAATGCTCATCGAGCTCAACCGGCGCCGCGGTAATTCGCAAAGCCCCGCCGGACGGCATTGCGTCGCGCGCATTCACGCAAAGATTCAGGAGAACCTGGATCATCTGCGTTGAGTCCCCGGTGATGCATGGAAGATTCTCAGCCAGACGAACCTCGAGCCTCACGTTCTTCGGGAAGGTCTCCTTGATCATCCTGGATAGTTCCGCCACGAGATCGGGAACGAAAATCACCCCAACCGAGCCCTCAACTCCATGCGAAAACGAGAGAACCTGCTGCACGAGGCCCGCCGCCCGCCGCGCGCACTCGAGGATGGTGTTGAGCATGGGGAGGTCATCAGGTTTCGTGTTCAGCATCCGCAGGAGATCGGCGGCCATGATGATTGGGCTGAGCATGTTATTGATGTCATGCGCGATCCCTCCAGCGAGGGTGCCTAGACTTTCGAGTCTTTGGGCTCGCACCAGCTGATTTTCCACGCGTCGTTGCTCGGTAATGTCCGACTCAATTGAGAGGATCGTTTTCGGCTCTCCTTGTTCGTCGCGGAGCAAAGTGCAACTGCACATCACCAGGACCTCGCGCCCGCCTTTTGCGAGCTTCGTCATTTCCATGCTCAAAGCCCCCTCTTTCAGCACTCGCTCCCGCGCAGCTGATTCCTCTTCCGGCGATCTAACCAAAAAGTCGCCCGCGCGCCTGCCGATGGCCTCTTCGGCGGTCCATCCAAAGATCCGCTCCGCGCCCTTGTTCCAATAGTGAATAATTCCCTCCGGGCAGCTCGAATAAATGGCGTCGCGAGCATTCTCGAGAAGTAGGGTCTGCTCCTGGAGCTTTGCCTCATACTCCTTCAGAGCGTGAATATCCAAACACGTCCCAACCCACTTCGCTGGTTTCCCCGCCGCATCCAGGATCGGGCGCGCCTGCGCGAGCACCCAGCGATAGCCGGCTTCGCCCAGGCGGATCCGGTACTCAACTGAGCACGGATGACCGCTTCCGATGCAAACTTTCCACTGCTCCAAGGTTCGCGCCACATCGTCCGGGTGCACTCGGCCGATCCATGCGTTACCTAGCAATTCGTCTTCAGGAGCGCGGAAGTATTCCCTCGCTCGAAGATTGAGAAAATCGAGTTCTCCGGTTGGCGTTGCCGTCCAGAGTATCTGGGGAATTTCATCGAGCAGCTTGCGATTGTCGATTAGGTGAGGCATCCGACCCAATTGGCATCGAAGCCGCGGATGTCTCCGGGTGGAGATCGGTTGTGCGAAGAAGCGCGCGCAAGGGCGTTTCCTGATGCTCGCCCACCCTTATTCCGGGTTGCTCCGGCACTTAGGAAGATGCACCGAAACCCGGCGCGGCGGCACAACTAGCAGCCAAAGGCTAATCGGACGGGCAATACTGCGTGCTTCCAGCACGCATGTAGATTCTAGCTACTCTCGAAGTTCTAACTCGCTAGATCTTCCATGCTCGGGCAGGTGCAGATGAGATTGCGGTCCCCGAAGACGTTGTCGATGCGTCCAACGGCAGGCCAAAACTTAAACTCCTGCAACCACGGTGCGGGATACGCTGCCTGTTCACGGGAATAGCCGTGCTCCCAAGCCGATCCACTCACTGCGCGCGCGGTATGCGGCGCATTCTTGAGCGGATTGTCCGTCGCGGAGATCCTGCCTTCTTCCACGGCTACCATCTCGGCGTGAATGGCGATCATCGCTTCGCAAAAGCGGTCGATCTCGGCTTTCGATTCGCTTTCGGTCGGCTCGACCATGAGGGTGCCCGTCACGGGCCAACTGAGTGTTGGCGCATGAAACCCGTAATCCATCAGACGCTTCGCCACGTCCTCCGCGCTGGTCTTCTTGAACCCGCGCAAATCGAGGATGCACTCGTGCGCGACATAGCCATTTGCTCCCCGGTAAAGCACGGGGAAATACTTCTCCAGGCGATGCGCGATGTAGTTCGCGTTCAGAATTGCGAGTTTCGTGGCCTCGGTCAGGCCCGCGCCACCCATCATGCAAATGTACATCCATGGAATCGGCAGGATACTGGCGCTACCGAGCGGAGCCGCGCTGACCGACCCGATGCGTCGATCGGGACCAATGCGTTCGTAATCCGGCAGAAACTCCTCGAGATCCGCCGACACGCAAATCGGCCCCATGCCAGGCCCTCCGCCGCCGTGCGGAATGCAGAAGGTCTTGTGCAGATTCAGATGGCACACGTCCGCGCCGATACGGCCGGGGCTCGTGAGCCCGACCTGCGCATTCATATTCGCGCCGTCCATGTAAACGAGACCGCCGTGCTCGTGGATGATTCCGCAGATCTCCTGCACTGTTTCTTCGAACACGCCGTGCGTGCTCGGGTAAGTGATCATCAGCGCGGCAAGATCATTGGCGTGCTCCTTCGCCTTCTCCCGCAAATCGGCAACATCGATATTGCCACCTTCGTCGCACTTCACGGCAACGACCTTCATCCCGGCCATCACCGCGCTGGCCGGGTTCGTTCCATGCGCGCTGGTGGGAATGAGACACACGTTGCGATGCGGCTCGCCGCGCGACGCGTGGTATTTGTCGATGCAGAGCAACCCGGCGTACTCGCCCTGCGAGCCAGCATTCGGCTCGAGCGAAACACCCGGCAATCCGGTTATTTCGGCCAGCCAGTCGGCAAGCTGATCTGCCATCTCCATGTAGCCGGTAACCTGGTCCGCCGGCGCATAGGGATGCATGCGCGAGAAGCCTGGCCAGCTGATCGGGAACATCTCGCTCGTGGCGTTCAACTTCATCGTGCACGACCCGAGCGGGATCATCGAGTGACACAGCGAGAGGTCGCGCGACTCCAGGCGCCGGATGTAGCGCAGGATTTCGTGCTCGGTGTGATGAGTATTGAAAACGGGATGAGTGAGGAATGCCGAGCCGCGGGCGTGTGGCGCGGCAAATTCCGTGGCTGTCGAAGTCGTTGCGGCGCCTTCAACTGGGGCGCCATCATTGAAGAGGGTCACGAGATTCGCGAGATCTCCTTCCGTGGTGGTCTCGTCAAACGCGACCAGCACCCGGTCCTGATCGAGCCCGCGCACATTGACGCGCAACGCGTAGGCCAGTTCGTTGAAACGCGCCTGTGACTTTGCCGGCACGCGAACGAGCACGGTGTCGAAGAACAAACCGGGCTCCACCGAGACGCCGGAGTTCAGTTGCTTGAGGCGATCGGCAAACGCCTGCGCGAGGCGATTCACCCGCCGCGCAATCTTCTTCAATCCCTCCGGCCCGTGATACACCGCATACATGGATGCGATAACCGCGAGGAGCACCTGCGCGGTGCAGATGTTCGAGGTCGCCTTGTCCCGACGAATGTGTTGCTCGCGGGTTTGCAGCGAGAGGCGAAACGCGTGCGAGCCCTGGGCATCCTTCGAGACGCCGACAAGGCGGCCGGGCATGAGCCGCTTAAGCTCGTCCTTGCACGCGAGGTAAGCGGCATGCGGCCCGCCAAATCCGAGCGGGACGCCGAAACGCTGCGTGCTGCCGATCGCGATATCCGCGCCGAACTCTCCCGGCGGGCGCAGCAACACCAGCGCCAGCGGATCCGCCGCGCAGATCGTGACGGCGCCAGCAGCGTGCGCCTTGGCAAAGAAATCGCCGTAATCGCGAATGCGCCCAAGCGTGTCGGGGTATTGCACCACGACCGCGCACACCGGCTCTGAGAAATCGAAATCGTCCCCGATGATCACCTTCACTCCGAGGGGTTCGGCGCGGGTTTCAACGACGGCGATCGTCTGCGGGTGACACTGCGCAGAGACGAAGATCGCCTTCGCCTCCTTCTTGAGCGCGAGCGCCATGTGCATCGCCTCGGCCGCGGCCGTCGCCTCGTCGAGCAGCGAGGCATTCGCGACCGCCAAGCCCGTGAGATCGCACACCATCGTCTGGAAATTGAGCAGCGCCTCAAGCCGGCCTTGCGCGATTTCCGCTTGGTAAGGCGTGTAGGCGGTGTACCAGCCCGGATTCTCCAGGATGTTCCGCTGGATCACGCCGGGCGTAAGCGTATCGTAATAACCCTGCCCAATGAAGCTGCGGAAGACCTGGTTCTTCTCCGCGAGGCTCCGGAGTTGGTGAAGCGCCGCACTCTCGCTCTTCGCGGCCGGCAATTCCATCGGCTCATGCAGCCTAATCTTGGCCGGTACCGTTTTCGCGATCAATTCCTCAACGGAGCCAAGCCCGAGTTCACGCGCCATTTCCTCAACCTCTGTCGCGTTGGAGCCAAGGTGTCTTTCCAGAAACACGTCAGTTGGCGAAAGAGACGTTTCCGGCAAATTGGACGGACTGACACTATGATGCATGGAGCGCGGCAGGCTAATCAGCGCAGACCGGGTTGCAAAAAGAATCTGAAACCGCCGAAGCAGACGCTCATGATTAACCGCGACGGCGCGACGCGTTCCACAGGGGTAAACTCCACCCTTCGCAATGCTTCCGCCGTCGTTTTTGCCAAGAGTTCACGGTGTTCACGAGACCGCTTCAGGCTGAGAAAACTCCGTGAACTCCGTGGCCTCCGCGGTCATTCGCCCAAGGTTCGATTTACCGCGCGGATCAAGTCGTCAGGATTTGAACCAGCCGGTTTCCATTGGAAAATCTGCACACCTCGGCGTAACGAAACGGTATGGCGACCAAGTGCAATTGCCCAATCTGCGGCCGTCCCTCAGACTTCAATGCGCCTCCAATTGGCACCTTTTGTTCCGAGCGGTGCAAGATGGTGGATCTTGGGAAGTGGCTGGGCGAAGAGTATACAAAGAGCGAGCCGCTGCGCCCGGACCTCTTTGCCGAATACGAAGAGCTGAACGGCGGGGCGGAAATGGACCGTCCCGAACGCCCGTGAGCCGGAGCTCTTCCCGCAGAGTTTCCCTCTTTCCAGCGTGCTCCAGCAAAGAATCGTCGCAAAGCCCGGCGGCCCACCCCATATTCATTCCCTGAAAGATGGACGAGAAATTGGGGCAAATCACCGATGCGATCCTGCGCTCTTACGCGACAGGCGGCGGGATCAACCATGTTGACGGCGCGAATCTTCCCTCAAAACGCGCCGTCGCCGAGATCTGCGAGGATTTGCTCCAACTGCTTTTCCCGGGATTTCACGACGCGGACCCGGTCCACAGCCAGCATCTGCCGCGGCTGACGAGTCATCGCATTTTCAGCATCTCCGAGCGGATCGCCGAGGAAATCTGCAAAAGCTTGCGACTACAGTCGCCGAGTTGCCCGAAGGAAGAGGCTGCGGCTGCTGCGCACAACTTCATGGGCGGACTTCCGCGCGTGCGCGAATTGCTCGCGACCGACGTGCAGGCCGCATTCGAAGGTGATCCCGCGGCGGGTGGCCGCGACGAAGTGATTCTCAGTTATCCATTCATCGAGGCAATCGCCATCCAGCGCGCGGCGCACGTCCTCTACGCGCTGCAAGTGCCGCTGATCCCGCGGATGCTTACCGAGTGGGCGCACAGCCGGACGGGCATCGATATTCACCCGGGTGCAAACATCGGATCGCACTTCTTCATCGATCACGGAACCGGCGTAGTGATCGGCGAGACGAGCATTATCGGGCACCACGTGAAGCTCTACCAAGGCGTGTCCTTGATCGCGCGCAGCCTCGCGGGCGGCCAGGCCCTGCGCGGCCATCGACGGCATCCCACGCTAGAAAACCACGTCACCATCTACGCCAACGCCACGATCATGGGCGGCGACACCGTCGTCGGCGCCGGCTCCACGATTGGCGCGAGCGTCTTCCTCACACACAGCGTGCCGCCCCGCTCCCTCGTCCTGGCCGAAGGACAAGGCTTCAAGGTGATCGATAAGAACGCGCGGAGTGGCGGGGATGATTGGGTGATCTAGTCGTACCGCCCCGTTGGCGCGCCGCCTGAGAACTTCTGAGACAGAATTTACGCGATTTTAGGATTCATTGTTTGAGGGGCGGTGCTCGGGTGGATACTCACGCGCTCGATATCTCGCGACCAGCCATTTGAGGGCATGGTGTGATACTTCGTTCGGTCGGCCTGGAACTTGGGAGTATAGTCGCAAAGCTCCGGGATATCGGCGGTTTCAAGGCGGAAGGAGGCGGCGGCCGAAGGGGATTGGGTGGACCGATGCAAGCCCGTTGAAGACCCGCAAAAGCGGAGCAAGAATGCGGGAGTTTCTTCGTGTCCGAAATCAAGTTATCGCCTGCCGTCCGCGAACTCCTGGATCTCGTCGTCGCCCCCGAACCGGCTGCATTCTCGCTCCTCGCGAGCTCGGGATTTGGCTCGCGTTGAGACGGCGCCGGAAATGATAGGCCATGTTTGGAGCGCCAGCGCCCCAATCGCGCGAACGAGCGAGGTTATGCACGAACCACGTTAAAGCTGCGCGCGAACAATTCGATAACATGGAGGCCGCAAACTGCGAACTGGGACGGAACGGACGAGTAACGCGGCGATAACACGCCCGCGCTTTGTTGCAGCAAGGCAGCAGTTCGCTGCTGCCCCCTCAACAAAACGCAAATGAAGACTACCCAGAAATACGCCCTCCGGGGCTTCACCCTCATCGAACTGCTGGTGGTGATCGGCATCATCTCCATCCTCGCCGCGGTATCGATGCCAGCCTTCGTCAATTTCATCAGGCGAGGTCGAATGACCGGGCAACTCAGCGACGGGAAACAGATCT
>CBHXZU010000275.1:0-7663 GCA_966125105.1 uncultured Prosthecobacter sp. | reverse complement strand
TTTTCAACAACTTGTATGTGGGGGGGCCTCCCTGGCACGGGGCGGGTGTGGGACGCCCCCCACCCGCGGCCCGAGCAAGCGCGGAACAGCTACGCGAGAAAGTGCTCCCAGTCCGCGATGCCGTGCTCATTGCGAATCGCAAATGAGACGGGAATCGCCCGCGGCGCCACGGGTTCCGCGCGGAGACGGAGACCGGCCTCATGCGGAAGACGATCCGCCTTGCGAGAGTTTACATCGCGGTGCGCGAGCACGCAGTTGTGCCACGAAGTCGTGCCACCGCGCGAACGCGGCACGACGTGGTCGATGTTTCCCTCGTGGCGGGCCAGCTTGCGCCCGGTGTATTGGCAGACGCCACGATCGCGCTCCCAGATCCCGCGCGCGCCGAACCGCGGACGCCGCAGCGGCACTCTCGTGTAATTCATCGCGATGATCACCGTGGGCACGCGCACGTCGCCACGCGCGGATTTTACGGCGCGGTCGATATTACGCACCGGCAGCAGGAGCCAGTCGCTCCATTTCGTCGGCACGAAGTTGCCGTCGGCAATATTGAGCGCCGTCGCAACTTCGCTGGCGAGCATGCAAAAGGCGTCGGCGGGCGTCCTTACATGGATCGCCTGCCAGTGCCGGTTCAACACGAGCACGGTGGGTATGCGCAGGATGTCAGTCATAGGAATAAAAGTCGTTTGGTGTGGCTGTTCCGGCCGCGGCGCGGCGACCGCGTCATCGCAACGTGAATAAGTCACAAGGGGTTGACGGGAGCGGAATGGTCGGCATTCCGCTCCCGCGTGGTTCGTCCTTTGCCGCGCAGCGCGGCGCTCAGTCCTCGGCGCGTTCGCCGGCGGGACACATCTTCACGAGCTTCGGATCGAAGCGGCCGAGCACGTCCACAAGGTCCGTTTGCGCGGCCATCACTTGCGCGATGTCTTTATAAACGCCCGGGACTTCATCCAGGCCCGCGGAGAGCAGCTCCACGCCGGCTTCGGCGAGTTGCTTCTTCACCGCGCTCCACGTGAAGGACTGCAGCGCTTTCGTCCGGCTCATCACGCGGCCCGCGCCATGCGATGCGCTATGCAGCGAATCGACCTGCCCCTTGCCACGCACAACGTAGCCGGGCGACGCCATCGAGCCGGGGATGATCCCGAGCACGCCGTCGCCCGCCGGAGTCGCGCCCTTGCGGTGCACGATGACTTCGCGCTCCTCGCCATTCACGAGGTGCTTCTCTTTCCACGCGAAGTTGTGGTGGTTCTCGATATCGAGAACCGCATGTCCGCCGAGTTTCTTGGCGATGTGCTTGTGGATCAGCGCGTGATTCGCCGCGGCGTAGCGCCCCATGAGGTTCATCGCGGCCCAGTACTCCTGGCCGTCCGCCTCATCGAGCGAGAGCCAGGCGAGGTGCTTCAACTCCTTCGGCAGGCGATCGTGGCGAGCCATCGCGCGCTTGCTGTAGAAATCGCACACCTGCGCGCCGGTCCCGCGCGAGCCCGAGTGCGAGAGCAGCGCGAGGTAATCCCCCGCCTCGAGGCCGAGCACGGCCCCCTGCTCTGCGTCCACGGTGAACGCGCCGAACTCGACGAAGTGGTTTCCCGATCCGCTCGTCCCCAACTGCGACCACGCCTTGTCGCGCAGCCGCTGGGTCACGGGCGAAACGCTCCAGTCCTCGTCCATTACGTCATGCGCGCGCCGCTTCTTGAAGGTGCAGCCCATCCCGAAGCGCGTTTCGCTTTCCAGGATGTTTGCGAGCCGATCGCGCTGCCCGGCGAGCGTGTTCGCCTTGCGGTCGTAAACGGTGAGCTTCATGCGGCAGGCGATATCCACGCCCACGGCGTAAGGGATCACCGCGTTGTCCGTGGCCAGCACGCCGCCGATCGGCAGCCCGTATCCCACGTGCGCATCCGGCATCAGCGCGCCCGCCACCGCAACCGGCAGCGCGCACGCATTTGCCATCTGCTTCACCGCATCCGGCTCCAGCCCCTCGCCCCACTGGCGCCAAGGCGCGAGCTCCGCGCGAGGCGTGAAGGCCGGACGATACAGCGCCCGGGCCAGCGGCGCGCGGAGCGGATCGCCGAAGTAAGCAGTCGGATCCGCGATGATGTTGAAAATCTCCGCCTCAATACGGGCGCCATCATTCCCTTCGGCGACGAAGCTGCGGATGAACTCGTGCGCGAGCTCGACCGGCTCGCCCGCAGGCACTCCGAGGCTGATGAGGTCTTTAGTGTTCATATCTGTTCTACGTTTAAAAATAGCGATGGCCGCGTCGGGGCGCACCCTGAGCTTTTCCGAGCGCGGAACGCCCTGAGCTCGCGGTACGCCCCGAGCCTGCCGAGGGGTCGCCGGGCGGAACGCCCCGAGCCTGCCGAGGGGGTGTTTGTTCTTTTTGTCGTCGATGAGACTTCGACGCCGCCCGGAGCACGAAGCCCCGAGCGGCGCGATGGTTGGCACAGTATCGTCGAGCGCGCGCCACTACGCGGCGAGCGCGTAGCGGCGGAAGAAACGATCCAGTTCCTCCACGTCTCCGGCCACATCGGCCGGGTGATCGAGCGCATCGAGCCGGAGTAGTTCCTTCTCGATGAAGCGCGAAAGCACGGCGACCGGCGGCGCGACCGCGAGCTCATCGCCCGCGCGCTTGCGCGCCACGAGTTCAGCGAGCGCGTGGCGGACCTCCGCCTCTTCGAGCACGCCAAACATTAGCTCTGAGAAAAGCATCGGCACCTGGCCGCGCTCCCGCTCGATCCAGCGGCACGCCAGGAGCGGCCTGAAGACGTAGAGATACTTCTTCAGACTCACCTCGGCGCGATCGCGCAGATAGTTGCGCCAATTGCCGAAGGCCATGTGCAGGTAGTGCGCAAAGCAGCGCCGCGGCGAATAAAACTCCGACGCAAGGGCGCGGAACTCCGACACGAAGACCCGGTCCTCGGAATATACGACCGGGGACTTAAGCCACTCCAGGAGCGGCGGGTTGCTCTTGCGAAGTAACCGCAGCGCCTTGCGCAGCTCCCAGCCACTCACGTCGAGGTCGTCGGCGATCGGCAATTCGATCACGTCCCGCCGATTCTCGACCGAGAGATACCAGTCGCGCTGCTGGACGTAGAGAAAGCGGACATCGTAATCGCTGTCTCGCGAGGCAAACCCCCACGCGCGGCTTCCGCTTTCGCACGCAAAGAGCACGCGCGCATTTCGCTCGGATTCGACCCGAGCCAGCGCGTCGCGGACGCGCTCACGTAATTCGTTCCCATGCATGGGAACCTCCTTTCACTAGTTGTTGTTTGTTTTGGTGTCGGACGAAACGCTCTGCCCCGGCGAGGCCCATTCCCCGCCGGGGCTTTGCGTTTCCCCGTTACCGTCTGGCTCAAGTCTCTCCCGACTCAGTCGCGCTCGCCCGCGAGCCATGCGCGGCGAGCGTTGGGAGGAGGGCCGAGAGATCGTTCATCACGAGAGTCTGACCCGACTTCGACGTTTCGAGCGTCTGCAGGAAACGAAGTGTCGCGAGCGCAGGCTGTCCCTCGATGAGACGCGCCGCATTGGCGAGATTACGCAGCGCGGCTGATTCGCTGCGCGCCCGCTCGAGTGCCGCCTGACCGTCCTGCTTGGCTTTGAGCACTTCGCTGAAAGCCTTGCGCAGTTCGCCGGGCAGCATCACGTCGCGCACCTCGGCGGCGTGGATCTGCACGCCGACACCCTCGGCATGCGGGGCGATGAGCGCACGGAGTTCCGCGCCGATGGAGACTCGCTGCGTGAGCAGCGCTTCCATCGCGAGGCCCGAGACAACGGTGCGGACAGACGTCTGAGTCGCGCTGTAAATGTGGGCCGAGAAGTTATCCGCGGACTGCGCGCTTTTTGCGGCATCCACGATCTGCGTGGTGAGCACGACGCTGAGCTTCACTGCGACATTGTCCGAGGTGAGAACTTCCTGGCCCGCGACCTGGAGCAGCGACTTGCGCATGTCGACCAGGGCGATCCGGAAGTTCTTCCCCCATCGGGTATGTCGGCCCGCATCAAGCGTCTCAACGAGCTTCCCTTCATGGTAGAGAAGCGCCGCGAAGCCATCATTGACGATGTACTCACGACGGTAGTGCGCTCGAATTGCGCTCGCCACGACAAGGCCGGCGACCGCGAGGAAAAGAACGAGAAAGAGGATCTGTTCGGTAGTCATGGTGTGTTGTTGGTTGGTTTAAATGTGCAATCCACGGCAGCGTCCGCCGCTCGGCAGCGGGCAGCGTCGCCTTTCGACGGGCCGCGCAAGGCCGCGTTGCGGTCGCGCTTTCGCGCCGGTCGCCGCCGTGGATCGGTTAGTGGGACTCGAACCCAATCTCGGGTGTTTAGGCCGATTACCAGGATGCCGCCGGTAAACGATGTGCAGAACCGCGCTCGGCGATGCCGTGCAGCTGCGAAGACAAAACCGGCGGAGATTACGTGAACCCGTTGGGAGTTGCCGCTCCTGCGGCCATGCAGGGAGCGCTCCGCGTATTGAAGAAGGGCGCTCACGCGCCACGCATTGCACCCACCTCAGTCGCTTAAAAGGCGACGGCTTCGCTCGCAAAGCTTCGGGTTCGAAATGGTAGTCGCGACAGGACTCGCACCTGCACTGGCTGCGTTCTCGACGCAGTGCCTCTGCTAATTGGGCTACGCGACCATTTGGTTGAATTGGCACCCGGGCTGGGATTGCCGCCCAGCGGCCATGCGGTGAGCGCTCCGCGTTCTCAATATGCGCTCACGCTACGCATTCGCACCCACTAGAACCGACTTGAAAGGCTGGGCGCTCGTCTCTTTGCATTCACGGGCGATTGTAGAAATGGCGGAACGCGGAGGGCATGCTCCCCAACCCGCAATGCGGATCGATGTCCTTAGCAAAGACTCCCGGCACGCTAGTCCGGTTCACGTTCCATGGTTCCCACGGCGAGAGTTGCACTCGCACTTTCCGAGGTTTGAGCTCGGTGCCTCTGCTATTGGGCTACGCGGGACTCGAGATGAGTACTCCCGGTCGGACTCGCACCGACATTGAGCGGGGTTTAAGTCCGCTGCCTCTGCATTGGGCTACGGGAGTGCAAATGGTCCCGGCGGCAGGACTCGCACCCGCACTGGCTCCGTTCTAAGCGGAGTGCCTCTGCTAATTGGGCTACGCCGGGAAAATAGATTGGTTCGCGAGAGACTGATCCGGCCACGTCGCTCGAACGCGGCCAGATCAACCTCCCACGGACTGAGCATCGCCTCGCGCATTTCGCGACGGGCGATCTTTTCGAGAAGTGCCTCACGGGGCGAATCCTCCCAACTCCAGCGGTTGGAGTCATCATTGAGCCGATCCAAGCGATACTTCGCATTGCGATGCCAAAGCCACGCCTTGATCTCCGCCATGCGCTGTTCCACGGCCGGGTCACTGACGGTGAGTTCCGTGACCCAGTAGGGCTCGACCTTCAGTTCGAAGACGCTTGGATTAGCGAAGACGAGGAGGTCCTGCCAGACGCGGAAACAGCACCGCCTCACCTGAATGAAATAGCGCCTCCATTCCTCCGGCAGACATCGCGGGTCCCACTCGCCCACCGTGAGTTCGAGCAACGGCTGATCGACTTCCACAAAACGCCGACGCTTCCCGCGCCCGCGCTTTTTGCGAAAGTCTGGGGAGTTCTTGTAGCGCACGGATCCAATAATCTTGAGCAACGCGGAAAGGATGTCTTGATCGGGACGCCGCTCGGCTTTCGCCGTGAGCACATAAAAGCGGCGCCAGCCCCGCTGGATCGGTTCATCGAGCGTCACGCGAATCCAGCGTCGTCGCCAAAGATCGTTCATCTCCCTTGCGAGTCGAAGCAGTTGTTTATCAAAGTACCCTTTGGAATTGAGCATAGGTAATCATGCCTGAGTGTTTGTGTTTAGAGTTTGGTGTTCTGAAATGGCGCTCCCGGTAGGATTTGCACCCACGACCCGCCGGTTCGAAGCCGGCCGCTCTGATCTGCTGAGCTACGGGAGCTTGTTGAAATGGAGCGCGCGCCCGGACTCGCACCGGGTAAGAGCGGATTTGCAGACCGCCGCCTCGACGATTTCGGCATCGCGCGCGTTTGGTTTTGGAAATGGGGAGACCGACCGGTGCTGCCCCGGTTCGACGATCTTCACAGGATTGGATGCTGGCTGTTACATCACGGCCTCCATTTGAAATTGGGATCCTCCGGCCGGTGCCGCCCCGGCATGATCTCCTTTACGAGAGGAGTGCATTGCTTGGTCTCTGCCACGGAGGAATTGGAAAGAATGGCGCTCCCGCGAGGAGTTGACGCTCCGGCGTCCATGCAGAATGCGCTCCGCGGCGTGTTAAAAACGACGCTTCGCGTCACGCATTGCACCTCGAGCCTCCGCCTTCGCAGAGCGGCGTGCAGGACTATTACACCTCGGGAGCTGAAAGTATGGTGCGCCATGCCGGTGCTGCCCCGGCGCCAGCGGATTGGAAGACCGCCGTGCTATCTGTTACACCAATGACGCAAATGAAAGTGGTGGCTGCGTTCGGTATTGCGCCGAACTCTCCTCCTCTTCAGCGAGGCGCTAATCAATCTCAGCTACGCAGCCAGTGGTCCCTCCGCGCGGTAGCGCGCCGCGTTCTCTCGCTTATTGGGCGAGTGCTCTGCTTTTGAGTTCCTTCGACGCGCTTCGCTTGCTCAGGACCTGCGGCTGCCATTCCCCGCCACCCCGCCAAGAAGTTTCAGTGGTGGCTTTTGCTAAGCGCCTTCAGCTGATCCACGTCGCCCGTGATAAGAGCTTCCTTCTTCGCGCGTGACCATTTCTTGATTTGCGCCTCTCGACGGCGCGCCTTCGCAAAATCGTCGTGAACCTCTATGAAAAGCACTTCGATCGGAGGATCGATCTTTGTAGTGCGGCAGGCCTGACCATTACCGTAATCCCGGATGCGCGTTTCTGCATCACTCGAACAGCCAACGTAAAACGCTCCGGAGCGAAGACGAAGAATGTAAACGACCGAGACACCCCTCGACAGGCTCGGGTCCATTCGACGCGCTTCCTCCAAAAGTGACATCCTCAGTGATTAAAGGCGGCCGCAGGCCATGAGCAAGCGAAGCGCGTCGAATGGCTCCTCCCCTTGGCATCGCACCAAGCTCACACCGCTTAACAGGCGGGCCGCACACTATGTGCGTTGAGAGGAATGGAACGTGGTCGCGCGCCTCGGTGCTGCCCCGAGTGTCTCACCGTCCCAAGCGGTGCGGATTGCTGTCTTCCTCGCGCGCGATTGTTGAAAATGGCGGCCTGTGCGGGCATTGCTCCCGCGACCTTCCGCTCGACAGGCGGTTGCTCTTCATTGCTGAGCTAACAGGCCAAAATGGTGGGTTGTGTCGGTAATGCTCCGACGCTGGTTCTGCTGAACTTCCGCTTTACAGGCGGCTCGCGATCTTTACGCGACTACCAACCCGAAGAAGGTTGCGGGGGCGGGAATCGAACCCGCTCGTTCTCGGCTTATGAGGCCGGTGCCTTCCCACCTGGCTCCCCCGCGATTGAAATCTGGCAGACTTTAAGAAATTGGAGCGATCAGCCGGAGTTGCACCGGCATCCTCTGAATGGCGTTCAGAAGTCCTGCTATTGGACGATGATCGCGATTGGGCGGCGCCGGCACGCATTGGGTGCCCGCGCCGCCATAAACGACAAAAAGAACAAACACCGCTGCCAGCTGAAGCTC
>CBHXZU010000274.1:0-7678 GCA_966125105.1 uncultured Prosthecobacter sp. | reverse complement strand
ACACCAGCGTATTGACGTCATCCGCCGCAAAGCAATCCACCGCCCGCTTCCACTCCGGCAAGCCCATCGCCGGCATCCGCATGAAAGTGAGATAGTAGCCCCGCACGGCAAAAGCCGGTTCCGCCGCAGAGACCCGCTCCGCAATTCCCAGGCCGACGAAGACAAGCAACCACGTGCAGATGCTCAGCCAGCGGTTTCGTTCCAGGCGGGAAGCCATGGGCTTTTGGATTCGCAATTTCCCCCGCCCCTGTCGCGCCTATTCTTCTTTGCCTCCACGCTGGGAGGCGGAGGCCGGGAGCGCCGATGTCTTCAATCGGCCACGACCCGAACCGCGCAGCGGCAAACCAAGGTAGGACGGAGGTTCTCGATGGGGTTCTTCGCGAAAGGACTTAGCGCGCGAATCCATCTCGAGTTTTATGTTTTGAAGTTGGCGGACGGAGCGTGGAAGGATTTTGCCGCTGCGCGGTTTGGGTCGTGGCCGATTGGGGACATCGGCGCTCCCGGCGGCGCTCCCGGCATATCGGCACTCCCGGGCGGCGCGCGCGGGGAAGTCTATCTGTCTGCCAGCAGCGCCTTGAGGTCCTGCAGTTCGACCGGCTTTACGAGATGGTGATCAAAACCGGCGGCTTTCGACCGGCGGCGATCCTCCTCCTGGCTGTAGCCGGAGATGGCGATGATCTTCGCGCCCTTGCAGCAAGGCTCCGCCCTCAGCTGTCGACAGACCTCATACCCGTCCGCTCCGGGCAATCCGATGTCGAGCAACACCACTTCCGGACTGATGGTCCGAGCAACTTCAATGGCTTCCGTGCCGCTGTAGGCAAGGTGCGCTGCATGCCCCGCGCGCTTGAGCAGCCGAGCGATCACGTTTGCAGTGTCGACATTGTCGTCCACCACGAGAACACGGCAGCCTTTGATGGAGGCCCCATCTTCGCGCTCCAGCCGCTCCGAACCGTTCGAGAGAGGGAGCTCGGCGCCGCGCGCCAGGGCAGGCAGACGCACCGTGAACTCGCTCCCTTTTCCCGGCCCCTCGCTCGTGGCGGTAACGGTGCCGCCGTGCATTTCCGCGAGCCTTTGCACGACGGTGAGACCGATGCCCAACCCGCCTTCGGACCTGGCGATCGAGCGTTCACCCTGGGCGAAAAGCTCGAACATCTCGGGGATTCGTTCCGGCGGGATGCCCACGCCCGTATCTCGCACCGAGATCAGAATCTGCGGGCTCTGCGGCTCCGTCCCGTCCTGCCGCGCGCCTAGCCAGATGGTCCCGCCATTCTCGGTATACTTCGCGGCATTGGTGAGAAGGTTTCCGATAATTTGCTCCAGGCGCGCCGGATCACCCTCCAGGTAAAGGGCGCCGTTCCTCTCGTCCGACTCGAGAATGAGGCGATGGCCGCGCTCTTCGAGGGTCGCAGAAAAGGCCTCGGCCGCGCGCCGCACAATCTCCCGCGCATCCACCTGCGTCTTGCGAAGACGGACTTTGCCCGAAGTAATGCGCGACACGTCGAGGAGGTCATCGATCAGCCGGGTGAGCTGCGCCACTTGCCGCTCGACCACATCGAGTCCCCAGGCGCGATCGTCCGGCGCATCGGAGGTTTGGAGCAGCGTCACCGCGCCGCTCACGGAAGCCAGGGGATTGCGAAGTTCGTGCGCCAGCATGGCGAGGAACTCGTCCTTGCGGCGACCGGCATCCTGAAGGGCTTTGGCCTGCTCCTCCAGGACACGGCGGGCATTGACCCTCTCCGTCACGTCATTGTCGCTCTTGAGCACATAGGCCGGCCGGCCTTGCTCGTCTCTGTGCAGCGCCCATCGCGTATTCACGATGATCCGCGTGCCGTCCCGCGTGCGGTGCACGAGTTCGCCCTCCCAGCGGTTGTCGCGCTCCAGCTTCGCCAGGATGGCAGGGCGCGGTTCAGGTAACTCCGTCTTGAGCAACTCGTATTTCCGCTGACCCAAGGCTTCTTCGCTGGTCCAGCCGTAGATCTCCTGCGCTGCGCGGTTCCAATAGGTGATCCGGTCGTCGAGACTGCAGACGATCATCGCATCATTGGTCAGGTCCAGCAATCGGGCCTGTTCGCGGAGGCGCTGCTCCCGCTCGCGCAACTGCTGCTCGGTCTGGAGCCGGTCCAGGGCAAGCGCGATGTGTTGCGAAAAAGTTCGGATGAACTCCACCTCCTCGTCTTCCAATTCAGGCCGGGAGCGGCTGGCGAAGGCCAGCGTTCCCAGGAAGCGGTTCCCTGCCCAAAGTGGCACGGAAACACACGATTGGATTCCCAAGCTCCGGGCGAGCGTGTTCTGCCCGTCGTTCGATTCCTGCACGCGGGTGAAGATCCGTTCGTTCCGCGTTTCTGCGCCAGATCCACAAATTCCCTGCGCGGCATCCAATTGAGACAGGGAAGCCTCGGCTCCTGCCGGCAGACCGGAGGCGGAATGAAATGCGAGCGTATTGCTCGACTCGTCGAACCGCAGGTGAATGACCATTTCGGCGCCGGCAGCCGGAGCTACCGTCGACCAAAGCTCTCCCGTCATGGGCTCCCGGCTTCCAGCCGCCAGAAGCTGCGCGAGGCTGCCGGTAAGAACCCGCTCGCGCTCGGTCTGCCTAAAAAGCGCGCGCTCTGCCTTGCGCTCCTGATCCACGTCGCGAAACACCAGCACCACGCCCTCGATCCCCTTTTCTTCGGACTGAATGGGGGCAGCGCTGTCCGCGATGGCGCGTTCAGCCCCGCTTCGCGCGATGAGCACGGTGTGGTTCGCCAGCCCAACGATCTTTCCGGTCGCCAGAACTTGTTTCACGGGATTGTCCACCGGCTCGCGTGTGGACTCATTCACAATGCGGAAAACTTCCGCCAATTTCCGTCCCTGCGCCTCCGCGTTCGTCCACCCGGTGAGCGCCTCGGCAACGGCGTTCAGGTAGGTGACCTTGCCCTGCGCATCGGTGGCGATCACGCCATCTCCGATGCTTCCAAGCGTGATCCGCAAGCGTTCTCGCTCGACGCGGAACAGATCCGAGTGCGCCCGCGATTGCCGGTGCGCCTGGCGCATGACCTGAGCGAGCAGCACCAGGATGGCACTGGTAAAGCAGAAGCTTGCCAGGCCCATGACGCCACTCCTGTCCTGTAAAAAGGCGAAGCCCTCGCGCGGAGGGATAAAAAACCAGTCAATCAGGACGTAACTGGCCAGGATGCAAAACAGAGCAGCCTTCCACCCAGCCAGGGCGGCCGTAACCGCTACCGCTGCGAAGGAGAAGATGAACGGGTAAGCGTCTCCGAACTGGTCGTCGAGAGCGCCGCGCAACGCAACCGCCACCACCGTGGTGACGAGCGCCAGCGCGTAACCGCGCCAACCTGCAAACTTTTGCAAAATATCGGCAGCCGCTTGGGGCATAAATCTTCGGCTCGGCGCGATTCTCTGGGGGCAGAACCACTCCAAGTCGGCATCTTAGAGAAATCGGAGAGGCTCGCGAAGTCTTTGTTGCACCGCGTTTCCAGTCAAGGGAGCTGCGTTCGGGTTCGTGAGCACTTGCAGATGCTTGTCCACATGAGAAAGGCTCCGGCAAATCGTTTGGCAGGCTGATCGCACCCCAAACTGCCCATTCCCCGGCGGCCGGTTTGTGAACAATGCGGCCAATGCAAGAGATTGAAGGGATCGAGCCGTTTGGCGGGTGCGTCCTCGTTCAACTCATTGTGAGTTGTTGTGCGCCGCGCCTCCAAGGCCTCCACGCTTTTGTAAGGGTGGCTACTTTCGCAAGAAAGTGGCAGCGGTCCGGTTCAGAACCCCTGTCCGAACGGGCCCGCACCCACGAGTATGCCGCGGTTCCCGTGTGGAAGCTTCTTTCCTGGCTGTTCCGCGAAGTCAGCGACGCTTTTGCAAGCGTAGCTACGCCCCCCCTTCCGCCGTGGTTCCCTCCCCCGCCTCGCGTTCGTCCCTGCCGTTGGGGCGTCGCGGTGAACTTTTTTCAACCTCCTTTCGAGGTGGACACTAAAAGTCCACCTCAGGTCGGTAGAAGGTCGAGCGTCAAATCGCACTCCATTCGCGACTGGCGTTTGGACCAAGACAGCCGGGCGTCTATTGCTGCAGGAACTCCACCCACATCACGTCCAGCACGCTTCCCTCCGGTCCGTCGAGCTTCACCCGCACTTGTTGCGGGGCAGCGTCGGGTTTGGCTGGCGGCATGGGAAACAGGAATGCCCGTGGTTGTCTGCTTTCGGGGGGGACGGGTCGCAGGGTTTGTTTCGCAAGCTCCCGGTCCCCGGCGAGAACCCTCACGGTAAGTGGCGCGGTTCCCTGCGGCCAGGCGCTCAGTTTAATCTGGCCGACGTCTTGCAGGCGGATGCGATCGAAGGCGATCCAGCCGTTGGGCTGAATACGGGCGACGAGCCCGCCCTGGTCGAGATTGTCCTGCGTGGAGGCGTATTCGCTGTGATCGAAATACGCTGCGCGCTGGCGGCGGCTGCGCAGCATCACTTCGGCGGAACCGCGCAGCGGCGGGAGCCCGCCGGCGCCCTTGTCGGTGGTGCTCGCGGTCAACAGGAACACGGAGTTTTCGGCACGGCCGAAACCGCCCCGCGTTTGTGGCAGCGGGGCTTTGCCTTCCGCAGTGGCAGGGAGCGTGGTGACCTGCCGCTGCGCGAGCGAGAGCACCCAGTCCACCATCAGCGCCGCCTCATCGGGCGTGTGCTGCGGATGGGGCGGCATCGGCAGCGTGCCCCAGACTCCGCTGCCGCCGCTGATGACCTTGGCCTGCAGCCGCGACCTCGCGCCGGCATCTCCGGCGTATTTTGCCGCCACGGCGCTGTAGGCCGGTCCGGCGCTTTGGTCCGTCGCGTTGTGGCAGGCGAAACAGGTGGTGCGCTTCATCAACGCCAGGCCGGGATGCGCCTCGTCGGTCAGCGCCCGATCGCGTTTCTCCAGTTGAATCAGCAGACGCTCCGGCGGCACTGGACCGTCTTCGGCGTCGGTGGCGCGCACGTTCCAGGCGATTTCCTTCCCCTCGAGAAAACCGCCATCCAGCGGAGCGGTAAACTCCACCTTGGGCGCTTCGTTGCCCGCGGCGACATTCATCACCGTCGTCGACGCGCTCCCCTTTTGATCGGTGACCGTGAGTGTCACGGGCCACACGCCCGCGGTCGTGAAAGCATGCGTGGCTTTCATTCCCTCCGCTTTTTTCCCGTCGCCGAAATCCCACGCGAACTGCAGCGGGTCGCCATCGGGATCGCGCGAAGCCGATGCATCGAATGCGACCTCCAGCGGTAGCTTTCCGGCCGCGAGGTTCGCGCTCAGCGCTGGCTGCGGCGGGCGATTCCCGCGGCGGTAAGTCACCCGGGTGAGCTGGCTGGCGGTGTTGTCCGTCCACCGGTCGCCTTCCTCGGCGATGTAGAGGGCGCCGTCTGGGCCGATCTTGAAATCGGCCGCCCGCTTGAACGGCAGACTCTCCAATACGCGCTCGACCTTGACCAGCTTGCCCGCATCATCGAAGCGGGCTGCTGCCACCCAGTTGCGCATCCATTCTCCGAAGAGGTAAGCGCCCTCCCATTCATCCGGCAGTCGCGACTCCCCGGCAGTGGCTGGTTTCCGGTAAACCACACCACCCGTAATGCTCCGTCCGCCACTGCCCACAAAGGGCCACTCTTTCGAAGGCACATTACCGTAGTAGAACACTGCAGGACGCGCCGGCGGCAACTGCTTCAGTCCCGTGTTCGTCGCGCTTTCGTTGATGATCTTCGCGGGATCGAAATAGTCTCCGGCCGGCTTTTGCGTTTTCGGGTCAAAGGGCCGCCACGGCAAATTCGGACCGGCGACAAATGGCCAGCCGAAGAAGCCGGGCTCGCGGGTCACGTTCAGCTCATCGAAGCCCTCCGGGCCCAAGTCCAGCTCGGTCCGCACATTTCCACCCACGTCGCCCCAGATCACGAAGCCTGTCTGCGCATCGCAGGTCACACGGAACGGATTCCGCACGCCGAAGGCGAACACTTCCGGCCGACCCTGCCCTGCGTCTGCGAAAAGGTTCCCGGCGGGAATGCTGTAGGTGCCGTCCTGCTTCGGCGTGATGCGCAGAATTTTCCCACGCAACTCCTGCGAGTTTCCGGCGGTGCCGCGCGCATCCCGTCCGGGGTCCTGCGCGTGGATCGCGGGGACATCCTGCGGCGCCATATTATCCCCGACGCTGACCAGCAGATTACCCTGCGCATCCCACGCCAGCCCGGCGCCGCAATGGTATTGCTCGCGGGTTTTGCCGAGCGGAATCGTGAGCACGGCGCGCTCGTCGCCCAACTTCTCTCCTTCGAGGGTGTGCCGCGCCAGCACCAGTCGCGCGGGTCCATTCGCGGGCACACGAATGGTGTAAAGATGCCCCGTTTTCTCAAAATCCCGCGCCAGAGTGAGCCCAAGCGCTCCAGCGTCGCCGGCCGTGGACGCGGGAAACTCTCCGAGCGTGACGGTGCGCCGTGACTTCGGGTCCCACATCTTCACCGCGCCCTTCCGCTCGATGAGAAAAACGCGCCCGTCCTTGGCGATGTCGAGTTGCAGCGGATCGCTCAATCCCGTCGCAAGCACTTCTTTTTCGAAACGGGAAGCGTCCTGGCCAAAACCGATCGACGGAAGTGCGCCAATGAACAGGAGCGGAAGCAGGAGGAGTACGCGTTTTGGCGAGACGCCGGAGCTGACCCGAGCCGCGGGCAGTTTCGAATTCAAAGATCGGGTGGGCTCGCTATCGCGAGCTGAGTGCTTCAGGAGCATGGATTTGGTCGATAAGTCCGTTCCTCGTAGGCAAAAAAATCGAAGTCCGCATGCTTCGCCGTTCCGGCCAGGTCCTGGCAGGCGACCCCCACGAAGGCTCCGGTGAAACTCGACAGACCGGGCGCGGTGGCTTCGTCGGAGAGGATACTGGCATCGAATTGCTGCGGCAGCCAATGCCAGTCCTCTTCGACGCGGTAGGCGAAGAAAAGGCGTTCGTAATCCACTTCCACCCGCAAGTGCACGGGCTTCCCGGTGGGAATCTCAATCGGCGGGGTGAAGCTGTCGGCCATCGTCGAGTCCGGCAAGGAAGACATGACGCGCAGGTGTTTGCCGAGCGTTTCGTCGCGTGAAATGTAGAGGTAGTGGAACTTGGTGCTGTTGTAATAGCAGACGAGTCCGGCCATCTGCTGGAAGTGTTCCGGTTCGAATCCGATGACCGTGGACGCGCTGTAGCAGAACGCCTGCTGCCTCCTCGCGACGAGGGATTGCTTGAACGCGCTGCCGATCGTTTCCCGTCCAAACAGCCGGAGATGGCCTGGGCGCGCGGTGAGGCTGAAAATCTCATTCGGCCACGGCGTGCGCAGCCATTGGAAATCGATCGGCAGAACCGGCTCGTCGAAATCGTGGCGAATCGGCGCAGGTGGAAAATCGCGCGCGGGCAGGCCGGGTGCGGGCGTCTCGATCGCCGGAAGTCCCTGTCGGTCGGTCGTGCGCAGCCAGCCATCTTCGTCCCACGCCATTTTCTGGATCGCGGTCTCCCGTCCCAACACACAGCGCCCGCGATTCGCCAGCGGTCGGCCGACGAGATAGACCATGTAAGTGTCGCCATTCGACGTTTCGACCAGGTCGGCGTGACCAGTCCGTTGGAAGGCCGCGTCAGGATGATTCCGCGCGGTCAAGACATGAGTGTCGGGATGGACTTCATACGGTCCCCGCAAGTTCCGCGAGC
>CBHXZU010000273.1:0-7682 GCA_966125105.1 uncultured Prosthecobacter sp. | reverse complement strand
CATCCAAAAGATCGCCTGATCGAAGTGGTGCATTTACCGATCCAGAAAGGCAACCCGCGTATCGACCCGACGAGTCAGCGTTGAAACCTCCGCTGAAGTAATCCGCAATTGGATCCTCACCGCTGCTGCCAGCGCTTCATTAATTGGAAGACGAGGAGCGGCGCTGCGAGTTCGATGACGACGATGGACACGGAAGCCCAGATCGGCATACGGGTAAGAAGGCCGAGGATGGTAAGGGCGACGAGATTGCCGATCCCGGCGATCGCCACCAAGGTCGCGATCAATGCGGGGTCCGGGCGGAACTGCTGGTTGGCCATGAACGTATTATACATCCGAAGGGCTGCGCTTCAAAGGTGACTACGATTTCCATTGTCAGCGTGGCCGTAAACCGCCTAACACGCTGCGGACATGCAGCCTGCACAGAAGGGGGTGAAGTTTTAACAATGCGTATTCTCGCTATCGTTGCTCTCGCCGCGGCCCTCGGCCTCGGTGCCTGCGCCAAGAACGAACCCGCCACCACCTCGACGACCACCACGGCGTCGACCGGTTACAGCAAGTAAGTTCGTAACCCCTGCCAACCAGGGGACTTTTAGGAAGCCAGCCTGCCAATGCGGGCTGGCTTCTTTGTTTTCAGATGGCTGTGGGAAATTAATGACTCAAGCCACCCGCGGCGGCACCGATACGTGTTCGCTTCCCGCCAGGAGGTAGCGCCAGGGAAGATGCTGGGCGCGGGAGATGCCAATACGCACGCAGGTGGAGACTTTTGCCGGAGCAATCGGCGCGAGGATCGAGACGGAAGGGTCATCACAGAAGTCGCGGCCGTGGTCTTCGCCGGTGACGCCGAGGGCCTGCGCGAGTTTGCCCGGACCACTGCACAGCGCGATGGCGGGGAGTTCTCCCCTCTTCACCCGCTGATTCCTGGCGCGCCGGTCACGCATCGCCGGGATGCCTTCGATGGGTTCCAGCGCTCGGAACAACACGAAGCCTTCCTCTTTCGGCCCTTTCACCAGCACGTTGAGCATCCAGTACATGCCATAGTTGAAATAGACGTATGCGGCGCCGGGCGGGTTTTCCTCGACGAATTTGCGGGCGCTCGGGCGGTTCCACGTGTGGCAGGCTTCATCGCCGAGGGCGGCATATGCTTCCGTTTCGGCGATGATTCCCGCGCATCCCTCCCATACGAGGGTGCAGCCGATCAGTTCGCGGGCACACGTGACGGGATCGCGTTTAAAGAAGCTGCGCGACAGCGGTTTTGCCATGTCTGCACCGAAAGCCAGCCCGAGGACTCGCGCAAGCTGACGCCGAAGGCTTTTGGACTGCGGCGGTCATTCGCCGCTTTTTGGCGGGAGCGTTTTGGCTTACCTGGATCGTTGGTGAGTGAGTTTCCGGACCGCTCTGGCGAGTGCTCTTACGACGCAAGCGTGCTTGCCCCGCAACATCAACGTTTGTCACGGCAAACCTTCTTCAATGCCGTTGTGAATCCCGCGCTTCTGCGTGTTCCGCTCTGACCACGGGGTAACTTCGACGGCGGGAGACCCGGGGGTCACGGGGTTGGTAATCGGCTGTGTGATCCGCAATTCGAGATCCGGCACGGGCGGACGCGCTGGGACAATCTCTGCCGCCGGGAGCGGCGCCCGGTAACCAGCGTATTCGATGAGCCGTTCATCGACCGTTGATTTTCCAACGAGGGAAATAAAATGCGTTTTTCGCGCAACGTTACGATCGTCAAAGGCGACGATGAAGGCGCGAGCGGGCCCAAACGTCGGCGTTGCCACCCCTCCTCCGGCGAGTCCTGCGTAAACGAATCCGCCCCAGTCCCGCTCCCACACGTAGGCGATCGCATTGGTATGAACGGAGTCGCGGGAAGGTCGGCCGAGCAGGCGGATGACCTCCGCGCGAGTGGTCTTCCCCAATTTGATCGCTCCGGCCTGTGAGCGATTTACCGGGTGCCCCGTCGCTTCGAAGCTGCTCGGCGGCACATATAGAACGCAACCACCAAGGAACGCCGACACCAGCAGCGCCGGAAGCAGCAGGCGCGCGGAAGAAAGCGCGGTGTTCATGGGAGCCTCCCCGGCATCCAGTAAACGTGCGACTTTGGCTCGTCGGTGATTCCTTCGGAGGGAGAAATGCCGAAGGCGATGAGGATGGGGTAATACGGCAGGCGAAGGACGCTGACGATTTGTTCGGCGAGGCGTTCTTTCGCGGCCTCCCGACTGGCGGCGACCATGGGATTGGGCGCATCCGGTGTCGCGCAACCCATCAAACCGATCCCCGCAGCGAGCACGATGACGACGGTGTGTTTCATGGCGATTTTCTGGCTTGGGTTTGTGTAACCTCATCCCCCTCCACAAATGCGCGGGCTGGGTGAAACGAGGTCATGCCCACGCCTGCGCAAAGCGGGGAAGAAAAGGGCCACGCGATCTTCGAATTTTTTACCCTAACCTCCTTTGGCTCGATGCCGGCTGCGTCAGGAGCGGCTGATTTCCTGGAAAAGCCGCGCCCTCGAATATGTCCACCATCGCTTGGCCGTGCGGTCACTGATACCGAGCGCAAGGGCGGCTTCTTCGATGCTGAGCCCTGCGAAATACCGCAGTTTCACGAGTTCTGCGCGCTCCGGAGCTTCGATCGCCAGGCGGTCGAGGGCTTCATTGATCGCGAGGAGTTCGTCGTCGTTGTTCGTGGGGGCGGCAATCTCCACCGCATCCACATCCACGTGCTCCTGCCGGGCTCCCCTTCGCAGGGCGAGCTTGCGCCGGGCTGCCTCGACCAAAATGCGCCGCATCGCTTCCGCGGCGGCGCCGAAAAAATGCGCGCGGCTTTTGTAATGTGCCTGTCCATCCGGCGCGACGAGCCGCAGCCACGCTTCGTGCACGAGCGCGGTGGGCTGCAACGTCTGCCCCGGTAATTCCCGCGCCATTCGCGATGCAGCGAGCTTTCGCAACTCGGCATAAACGATGTTCAGCAACTGCTCAGTTGCGTTCGGCTGGCCGAGATCCACCGCCTGGAGCAATTGCGTGATCGCGTGGGTAGAGTTCATTTGATCCACGGTGGCCAGGAAGGATCGCTATCCATCCGCGCCAGCGTGATGCGGCTGTCGAGAAACGCGTTACTAAGGAAAGCCCCCGCTTCCACAGCCTGGCGAAAGTGCTCACGCGCCTCCCCGCGTTTGCCTTCAGCGAGCAAGGAATAGCCGACCACGTTATGTGATTCGCTTAGTGCGAGCGGCGCGTTTCCGGCGAGACGCAGCAACGCGGCGGCATCGATTCCTCCCGCGAGGAAATCTGCAATCTGCGGGAAGGGCGCGGGCCACCGCTTCAAATTCTCCCCTGCCCGCTGGCGAAAGGCGCGCGCATCCGCCAGCGCGAGTTCCTTCTTTCCCAGCAAAAGCGGGATCAGCGGAGCGAAAAGCTCTCCTGCCAGCCCGGCGTATCGCTCGCGAAACTGGTAATAGCCGGCCTCGGCCCGCGCCGGACCGTCCTCCAATTCCGCCAGCATCCGAAGATGGAAGAATCCGTCCGCTGCGGCACGAGCGGGATTGATGATGGCTACTGCTTCTTTGGTTCGTCCGACGCGGAATAGCTCGAGCGCATGACGCTGCGCGATGAATCCATTTCGAGTGCCCTCGTATTGGTGAGCCAGCATGGCCGCGGCTTCGTTGTCGTGGCCGCGCGCCTGCAGTTGCAGCGCCCGCATGATCACCGCGCCGGGCAGATTCGGCGTCTTTGCAAAGATCGTCTGCAGCTTGCCCGCTTCCTGGTCGGCCTCGGCCAAATGCGCCGCTCGATTGGGCACATCGAGGCAGCTGGCGATCAGCCGCGAAGATACGCTCATGCGCAAAACCGCAGGGTTCTCATGCGCAAAACTCTTTGCGCGCTCGATCGCTGAAACCGCATCCAGTGCGTGTTGCGGATTCCCCGAACGCATCGCGCGCCAAATGCCAATCTCCGCTCGGACGGCTTGCGTGATCGCCGATGGCGGAGCCTGGTCGAGCAGCGCGATGCCTTCTTCCGGCCAGCCATAGCCAACCGCGAGTCCTTTGAATATCGCATCCTCCGGATGAGCCCGATTGAGCGTGAGCGGACGCAGCTGAATCATGTCCCGCTCGTAGGCCTCCCATTGCCCGTTGAGGAAATGCGCCGCGGCGAGCAGGCCCACCGCCGCCGCGCTCCTGGATGGCGCGCTGGCTGAAGCCTCCAGATCGCGAATGGCTTCGTCGTATTGGCCAACGAGAAGCGCATGTCCGCCGCGCAAAAGGAGGAACTGCGGCAGGCTGATACGATCTCGCGCCTTTGCCATCGCAGTCGCCATGCGGTCTGCATCGCCCATGAGTCCAGCGCTCATTGCCTCTTCGAAGACGTGCCGTTCTTCGCTCGCCGCCAGCGCGCTTTCGGCAACCTTGAACCGCCGGAATGCATCGCTCTCACGCAGGTAAAAGTAGGTGCTCGAGATCGCTATGACGAGCAGGGCGAGAATCACCACCGCGCCCGCAAAGAAGCCGGCCCGGTGTCGGCGGGCCGTTTTGCAAAAACGATACATCTTGCTTGGCGGGCGCGCCGAAACGGGCTCGTCCTTCAAATAACGCTCGAGGTCCAGCGCGAGCCCGTTGGCCGTCTCATATCGCCGGCCCCGGTCTTTCTCGAGGCACTTCATCACGATCCAATCGAGTTCCCCGCGCAGGAGACCCGGCAATCTCGCGGCGTCGGTCCGTCTCGCGATGGCGATTTGGTTCAACTCCGCGTCGTCCATCGACTTCACAAACGCGGAAGGTCGCGGCGGATCCACCTCGCGAATTAGACGGCGCATTTCATCCAGTCCCACCTGCTGCAGGGTGTTCGAATCGACGGGCAGCCGACCGGTCAGCAATTCGTAGAGCAGCACGCCGAGGCTGTAGATGTCGCTGCGGGTATCGATATCGATCGAGGTGAGTTCTGCCTGCTCAGGGGACATGTAGCCCGGCGTGCCGATGATTTGCTCGCACGCCGTGAAGAAGGTGAGGTTCGTGAGCTTCTTCGTCGCCTTCGCCACGCCGAAGTCGATCACCTTCGGCACCGCCGCGCCCTCGATCATGGTGACCAATACGTTCGATGGCTTGATGTCGCGGTGAATCACTCCCTTCTGGTGCGCATGCTGCACCGCCTGGCAGGCGCGGATGAACAGCTCGATCCGCTCCCGGATCGTAAGCGCCCGCTGCTCGCAGTATTTGGTGATCGGATCGCCCTGGACCAATTCCATCGCAAAGTACGGGCGGCCGTATTGTGTCGCGCCTGCATGGAAAACCTTCGCAATGTTCGGATGATCCATCATCGCGAGCGCCTGCCGCTCCTGCTCGAAACGCGCGATCACTTCCTTCGTATCCATTCCTACCTTGATGATCTTCAGCGCAACGACGCGGCGCACAGGCTCCTCCTGGTCGGCCATCCAGACCGTCCCAAAACCGCCTTCGCCGATTTGGCGCATTAGCTTGTAGGGCCCGATTCGATCGCCCTGAGATTCGGGATGGAACGAGGCGCGCGTCATCTCCGCGGCCGACATTTGCGTGGGCGAGTTCAAGAAATGTTCACCCGCCGACGCATGGGCCACCAAAAGCTTTCGCAAAGCCTCCTCCAGCACAGTGTCGCCGACACATGCGCCGACGATGACAGCCTCGCGTTCCGCACCTTCCCCCCGCTCCAGTGCGTCGTCGAGCAGGGCTTCCAACCGCAATAGGTCGGCGTTCATGGGAGTATCCGCACAATGTCGCGAGCTCACCAGCAAGCGAGGAAAAAGGCTCACCCATAAATCACACGTAACTCAATTTGGCACCGAGCGAGAATACCCGCGTCCAAGGTTACCCGAAATCCGAGGGGCAACTCATCCAGCGGAATTGCCGCACAAGTTGAGGCCGAAGGCGCTTCGCCTTTCAAAGGCCGGTCGGATGATCGATGAACGACCACTTCAGGCGGAACTTCTTCGCCGTGGCCGCGGCGAGAGCCTTCACGCCTAAAGTCTCCGTCGCGTAATGGCCGCCGTAGACGAGGTTCACTCCAAGTTCCTCCGCCAACGTGTAGGTGTGGTGCGGACCTTCGCCGCAGAGGAAGGTGTCGCAACCAAGCTCAGCCGCTTGCGCGACCTCACTGCCAGACCCGCCGCTGCAGATGCCGATCTTCTTGATCCGTTCCGGACCTCCAGCGGCGACATGCACCGGTCCGCCAAGAGCATGCTCAAGTTTCCTCGCGAGAGCGGCTCGCGTCAAATTCACCTCTCCAACAAAGCCAATCGTCTGTCCTTTAGCCGCAAACGCCGGCTTTCGCTTCTTCAAACCGAGCAGGTCGGCCAACTGCGCATTATTCCCCAAGGTCGCATGCGCGTCGAGCGGCAGGTGCGAGCTAAAAAGCGCGAGGTCCCATTCAAAGGCCATCGTGAGTTTCCGCCGCAGTGCCCCGACGAATGGCTGTCCCCCGCCCCAGAGCATCCCGTGGTGCACCAGCAGGAGCGTTCCGGGCACCGCTGCCGCTTCGACAAATACTGCTTCGCACGCATCCACCGCCGCGCAGATCCGCGAGACCGCGCCGCTGTTTTCAATCTGCAGTCCGTTCTGCGCGCCAGGATAGTCGCCGATTCCAGCGTGATTGAGCAGGGTCTCCATGTGCAGGACGATTTCGTGGAGCTTCGCCATGATCTAAAATGCTAGAGCTCGATGCGCAGGACCTTGCCCTTTCGGTCAAGCACCGAGTCCTTATGGCGCACCTGGATCTTCTCGTCCTTATCCGAACCGATTGTGTGGCCGTCTTCGACAATGTTCCCCTTCTTCAACAGGTAGCTCGCGAGATCAGCCACGCGTCCGAAGATTTCAGAAGGCTTTCTGTCACTGTCGACGACTTCGATCTCCATCCGCCCGAATGTATTCAGCCCGCGGGTGAACAGGCTGATCGTGCCTTCTTTCTCGCCGGCAGAACGAAGAAATCCCACCCACAAAAGCACCGGTGGATTCTCCGTGGATGCGCTGTCGGCATATTTGCGAAAAAACTCGGGGCTGTGCACCACCGTCGCGTGCCCCCAGTAAACCCCGAGCGCGTCGTAACTCTCGGTGCACGCCGCAATGGCCCGCGTCAGGAAAAGCCCTTCGTCGACCGGCGATGGGAACTCTCCGATCACCGTCACAATCAGATGCGATTTGTGTTTCGCGAGCACTTGCGCTGCCTCCGGCCAAAAAATGGAGTTCATGCACGCGTAGTCGAGATCGGCCTTGGGAATGGGGAATCCGGCGCGAGCGATCAGCACCTCGATTTTTCCCACTTTCACCGAGGATACCTCGTTGCCGAGTTTCGGCGCCTTTTCACTCGGGAGTGTCTCCACTTTGCCGACCTCTGCCGGGTTCACCTTGAGACGCTCGGCCAGCTTTGCCTCGAGCACCCCTGGCATTGGCGCCCGGTCCGATGCGAGGCAGACAAATGCAAAGCGCGGCCCGACGTGTTCCTTACCCGCGCGCTGATCGGATTGCGCGGCGCTCAAGCATTGCATCCCAATGAGAAACGCCGCCAACCGGCAGAGAAAACCGAATGTCGGGGACATGCCGCTGTGTTGCGCGACCCGACTTGGCGGTCAAGCGGGCAATGACTTCTTCCCTTGCTCATCAGCGTCACTTGCGCTGAATTGCGCCCCTTTTTCATAACCTATGCTCGCAGCAGGCATCGTCGGCCTTC
>CBHXZU010000272.1:0-7705 GCA_966125105.1 uncultured Prosthecobacter sp. | reverse complement strand
CGTCCCGTGCTGTCGCCGACACGCTCGGCTTTCACGCCCATGCGATCGAGCATTGCGGTGTAGAGGTTCGTCATGGGCACAGCGTTCGGTAGCAGCACGTGGCGGCCGGACTGCAACGTTCCTCCGCCTCCGCCGGCGAGCACGATCGGGAGCTCGTCGTGGTTGTGCTTGTTGCCATCGCCGATCGCGCAGCCGTAGACGATCATCGAATTATCCAACACGCTGGTGCCATCGGGCTCCTTCATGCCGTCGAGTTGACGGAGGAAACGCGCGAACCGCTCCATGTACCAGCGCTCGATCTTGGCAACTTTGAGGACCTTTTCCTGGTTCCCCATGTGATGGGTGAGGAAGTGGTAGCCTTCGGAGATGCCGAGTGTGGGGAAGGGGCGATTGCTGCCTTCCGGCGCCACCGCGAAGCTGACCACGCGCGTAGAGTCGGTCTGAAACGCCAGCGCCATCAAGTCATACATCAAATCCACGTGCGCCAGGTGATCCTCAGGCGCGCCGGATGGCTGGGCCAGCTTTGCTTCCGGCAGACGGAAGCGCTCGGCTTTTTCCAACTGCACTTCGATGCTGCGAATGCCCGTGAGGTATTCATCGAGCTTCTGCCGATCATTGCGACCGAGTTCCCGGTCCAGGCTTCGCGCATCCTCCATCACGAAATCGAGCACGCTCTTGCGGCGCTCCAGGCGCTGACGCAGCCCAGCCGCGCGCTCCGCGGCATTTCCGGCGCCAAAGAGCTTTTCGAAAATCACGCGCGGATTCGCTTCCGGCGCGAGGGGCAGGCTCTCCGAAGCCCATGAAATGTTATATTGATAGGCGCACGGATACCCCGTGTCGCACGAGCCGTACATCCGCGCTCCTTCGACGCCCAATTGCAGCGAATCGAGGCGTGTGAGATGCCCGACTTGTCGCGCCGCGATCTGATCCACGGAAATGCCGAGATGCAGCCGGGAGCCGAGCGTTTTCCAAGCGTGGCAGCCGGTGAGGAACGATGCGCCGGATCGCGCATGGTCGCCCGTGCCGTCACCCCAGTTGTTCGCCGCATCATGGGCGAGATTCGTGATGATCTGGAACTTGTCGCGCAGCTCGGTCATCGGCGCGAAAGTCTCGTTCAATTCGTAATTCTTCCCGGACCCTTTCGGCAGCCACCGCTCGTAGTTCGAGCCGTTGGCAAACGCGACGAACCCCATGCGCATCGGCATGCCGCCGGGCGTCATGCCGGGCTGGCGGGCCGCGGCGGCAAGTGCGCGTGCCGATGGCTGCAGGGCTTCCAGCGTGGGAAGGGCGAGGCATGCGCCGAGTCCGCGCAGAAATCCGCGGCGTCCCATTTGGGCATTCGAGAGTGCGTTCATGCTAATTCGGGCTGTTCGGTTTTGGATTGGTTTCCGAGTCCTGGGTCTTCAGCGGGGCTTCCGCATTCGGACGCGGGCCAAAGCGGCGTCCTTTTCGAAGTTCTGGCGGCGGCGTCGCCGGGATCGCAACGCGTGGCGCGATCTTCAGGCTGCCGTCATCACCGCGACGCGTCTGGAAAGGCGGGCTTGCAACGATCGCCGCAAGCAGCGTGGAGAAGCGTCCGCCATTCGCCAGCAATTCCGTAGTGATGCGATCGACGGTCACCGCATCGCTTGGCTCGAGTCCACGGCCCAGCGCGTAGGTCAGCAGCTTCTGCGTGATGCTGTGGTAAAACTGCTCTTTTCGATCGACGAACAGCTTCTTCAAATCGCCGACGCCCGTCAGCTTCTGCCCGGTGGTCGTGACTTCGCTTGGCTTGATGGGTTCGCCGCGCTCCGTGTCGCGCCAGCGCGAAATGGCGTCGAAGTTTTCCAGCGCGAGGCCGATCGGGTCGAAGTGCGCGTGGCATGCGGCGCAGGACTTGTCTGCGCGATGAGCCTCCAACTGCTCGCGGATAGTCTGCGGAGTCCGGCCATTTGTCTTGGCATCTTCAAGTGCCGGGATGCTTGGCGGCGGTGGCGGCACCTCGACCGCGAGAAGGTTTTCGAGGACGAACAACCCGCGCTTTACCGGTGAAGTGCGGCCGGGGTTGGACGTGGAGAAAAGGAATGTGCCTTGGGACAAGAGACCGCCGCGGTGGCTATCCGCAGGCAGCGTCACTTTGCGAAAGCCGTCACCTTCCACCGCAGCCACCCCGTAGAAGCGGGCGAGCCCTGGATCGAGGAACGTGTAATCGGCAGTCACCAGCTCGAGCAGGTCTTTGTCTTCGCGGGCGATGTGCTCGAAGAGCATTTCCGTCTCGCGTTTCATCGCGCCGCGCACCGGATCGACTGCTTGATCGCGACGCGAAACGGGCGTCATCAGCACATTGCGGGTGCGCAGCCATTGCCCGGGGAAGTCTTCGAAGAAACGTCCGGCCTTCGGATCCGCGAGCATGCGGCGCAATTGCGCGGAGACGTTCTTTCGCAGTTCGCCACGCTCAGCGAGGCCGCGCAGCTCATCGTCCGGCAGGCTCAGCCAAAGCAGATAGGAAAGCCGTGAGGCGAGCGCGTATTCATCGATGGGATGAATGGCTTTCGGATCGTCCGGTTGCGGCTGAAGTTCGGCGCGGTAGAGAAATTTCGGCGACGTGAGGACCGCCACGAGCGCCTGCGCAATGCCGCGCTCAAACTGCGGATTCGTGAGCGCGAGGTCCGTCAAGCGATCCAGCATCGCGGCCGGCGTGGGCCGGCGATAAGCGCGATCTGCAATGCGCTGCAGAATCTCGCGGGCGTAGGCGCGCCGCGCGGTCCTTTCCTCGGGTGCCGCGCCGCGGAAAAAGATGCGCCGGTGCGGTTCCGGGTATTCGCCGCGGGAATCGAGCGGTCCGATGAGACGAATGCGGGGGCGCAATTCGAGGAGTGAATAGGCGCCAGTGGACGATGGTTTTGTCCCGACAGTGGCAAAGGTAAGGCGATGTTCGCCGGGCTTGAGCGTCACCACGCCAGCCGGGCGGTAGGTTTTCTGCCCACCGTTTTCGACGAAGTCCTTCGCGAGATCCTGCTCGTCTACGCGAAGCGAGAAGTCGTATCCGCCGCCGTAGTCCTGCCAGCCGCCGAGCGAGAACTGCAGTTCGATCCGGTATTCTCCGGCCTGCTCAATTCCGAAGCCGATGGCGTGATCGACCCGCTTCGCCTGGTCGGCGCGGTCGATCGCGAGATCCCTGGCCGAGAGGTGTCGCTCCGGTAGCGGTGGTCCGTCCTGCACGACCACGCGATCGACTACAAACTCCGCGATATTGAAATACTTCTCGAGGAGAGCGGGCGACAGCGTTTGGAAATCGCCGATGTTATCGAAGCCGAATGCGGTGTCGTCCGGCGGCAGCATGTCCCGCAACCGCGCGCGGGCGGCTCCATCGCTGCTGGCGTCTGCCTCCGCGACGAGATCGACACCGAAAAGATCGGAAACGGTAAACTCGTATTCCATGCGGTTGAGGCGACGCATCGTGACGCGTCCCGGGTCCGGCTTGGCGTAATCGACTCCGAGCTTTTGCTGCTCGATCCACTGGGTGACTTGTTTGCGATCCGCCTCCGGCATCGGATCGGCATCGGCGGGCGGCATGAAACCGTGGCGCACGATCTTCCATGCCTTTTGCCAGGCGGCTTCGTTCTCATCGGTGGCGCCGCCTTCGAGGAGTTTCTCGAGCGAAAAGTCGCCTTTTTTTGCACCGTCGCCGTGGCAATCGAAACAATGAGTCTCGAGTAACTCGCGTGGCGGCGGGGTAATACGATCCGGCTTCTGCGCGGAAGCAGGGCCATCCCCAAGACACCAGGTCGAGGTGACGAGCAGTGCAGGAATCGAAAGGCGCAAGGGCCGCATGCGGTAATAGAGAGTAAACCCCGGGAAAGCCATCCCGGTTTCGGTCACCCACAATGATCAAATTGCGAGCGAAAACAAAGTGCCGAGTGCCTTTGGAAAAAGCACATCCCGCTATCGCAAAGCGTCACGCTCCGGCCCACAAAGTCCCAGCGGCGGCCATCCGCTGAGAGACTGCTCCGAAGGACCACGCGTTGATTGCATCGTTACCAAAGGCGGCAAGCGGAACCAAGCGAGCCACCGGAAGGCCGCGGCAAGCACGCTTGCGCGGTAGCACGGCTCGCCAGAGCGGTCCAGGCGTGCCATTCAAGAACGGCTCGGTTTAGCGGTGAGATAGGAGCCAAGCTGAGGTGCGGCGTCAGCGGCGAGTGGAATGTCAAAGCCGTGCTGGCGAACCGCACGACGGCGCAAGCGTGTTTGCGGCGTCTTTTTGCCCGCCGCTTAGCATTTTTTGACGGTCCCTGGCTCCAAAAAGTGCAGTGACTCCGCGCGGTTCGCCTGCAGCGCCTCTATTATTTACGGCCGTTATGGTCCAAGTGCCGGATTACGCGGTTTGCCGGGGACGGCTAGCCGTCCTCGAAGAGCTGCCAATTTGTTCGCGACTCTCTATAGAATAGCTTGACTTAGGAATGCCCCGAAGGAAAGCCTCCCAACCACGTGAGAATACCTCATTTCTGCGCGGGGGAGAAGGTCACGAAGCTGTCGCTCCAGGGGCGTTTGGATGCCGCGGCGATTATGGCGATCCAGGAGGAGTTTCTTCAAAAAACGGCCGCGCTGAAAAAGTCGGCGCTGGTTGATATGTCGGAGGTGACGTTCATGGCATCGCTGTGCATTCGCATGCTGGTCGAGGCAGCCAAGGCATTGAAGACGTCCGGCGCTCGTCTTGCCCTGCTCAAGCCGGGTCCGTTGGTGGAGCGGGCGCTCAAGGCTTCGGGTTTTCACCTCGTCGTTGGGATCTACCACGACGAAAATGCGGCGCTGGAAAGTCTTTCCGGCCCGTAGTGCGCGAATCACCTTCACCATGGCACAATCGGACGGCGATGCGACGCACCCCGGCGCCCGAATGCGCCTGGAAATTGCGCCCGCGCTTGCCGAGTTAACGCTGGCGTCAGCGCAAGTCCGCGAGTTCCTGCGCGAGAAGGACGTTGGCAAACGGGCCATATTTGCCATCGAAACTGCAATCGAAGAGCTGGTCACCAACGCGATCAAATACGCGGGCGGGACAACCCAATCCGGCGCCATCGGCATCGAAGCGCGCGTGGCCGGGGACCGCGCGGGGTTGATCGTGGAGTATGGAGGCTGCGCTTTTGACCCGACAAAAACGCCAACGCCGGACGTAAACCGCTCGCTCGAGGACATGCCGATCGGCGGCCTCGGCATCCACCTGGTGCGAGAGTTAACCGAAACGTTCGAATACGAAAGGCTAAATAACCGAAACCAAGTCAGAATTTGGGTGCCGCGTGAAAATTAGCTATTGCATTCATCGATTATCGGAGGCGTTCTCAATGCATAGCCTATGAAAAGCAACATCGTGTTATGCGTGCTGCTTTTGGCGGTCACGCTGGGAAAGGCCTTCGGTGAAGAGAATGCCCGGGTCAGTTCAGTCACCGGACGAGTCAGCTATTCGGCGCCGCACAGCGACACGTTTGCCACACTGGCCGCGGGGGCGGAAATTCCCGTGGGTTCACGGATCCGCACGGGCAGCGATGGCACCGCCGTCGTCGTTGTCGTCAGCGGTGCAGCCATGCAAGTCTCGGAGAACTCGGACGTGACCATCTCATCGATGTCTTCGTCGACCGAGAAGCGGAAGGCGCTCGTGACTTTGAAATCTGGAACGGTGAGCGCGCTCATCGATCCCAAACGGTCCAAGCAGACCGACTTCAAAATCCAGACGCCGCAAGGAGTGGCCGCTGCACGCGGGACCTTTTACGGTGTCACGGTCAAGGGCGGGAAAACTTATGTGGGGGTGAAGAAGGGGAAAGTTGGCGTCGCGCATACGCCGAAGGATCGGAGCTAAAGACGTTTTTTCGCCGATCGCTTGGGCCGGCATGCAACCGTCACTTTTCGCGCGGAACGGTGTCTCCGCGGAGCATCGAGGCTGTTTCGAACATCCTCTTTTTGGTCACGGGCAATTGTTGCTCCTCCGCTGCCTTCTCCGGCGCAGAGTCGCCCATCCCGCGGTAAAACAGGGTGAGGATGGTGATGTCGTCGAATTGTGGCGCGCCATCGACGAACTCCGTGAGGTGCTTGTTGAGTCGGGTGGTGAATTGCTCCGCGTCAAACGAGCGATGGCGAACGGTGAGGGTATCGATGAGGCGCTCTTCGGAGAAAAGTTCCTCCTTGTGATTGATCGCCTCGGTCACGCCGTCGGTATAGAGCAGGATTCCCTGGCCGGGAGCGAGGATGAGTTCGCGTTCTTCAAACTCCAGCCCTTCAATGGCTCCAATGGCGGTGCCCTCCGCCTCCAGGAACCGCGCGCCGCCCTTTCCATCGAGGAGTACCGGCGGGTTGTGACCTCCGTTGGAGTAGCGGAGTTGGCCTGTGAGGGTGTCGAGCAGTCCGCAGAAGATTGTGACGAAAGTGCAGCGCTCGTTTCGCAGCGCGAGGACGTTGTTGGATCGCCGCAAGGTTTCCGAAGGACTGCGTCCGGCAATCACGTGAGAGCGAATGACCGCCAGCGTCATCGTCATGAAGAGCGCAGCCGGCACGCCCTTGCCGGAGACGTCCCCGATGGCAAAGAAGAGCTTGTGGTCATCAACGAAGAAGAACTCGTAAAGGTCGCCGCCAACTGCCTTCGCGGGAATGATGATCGCGTGCAGGTCTACCTCCGGTCGGTCGGGGAATGGAGGAAACACGCGAGGCAGCGTGCTCATTTGAATCTCCCGCGCGATTCCGAGTTCCTGGTCCAGGAGCTTTTTCGCTTCCTTGGTTTGCGCGAGTTCCGCGGTGATGCGGCGCTCTGTGAGAACCTCTTCGATCCATTCGGTGACGACTTTTCCCACGTGCACGAGCGCGAAGGCGATCACCGGAATCGCAACGGGGAGGGCGATGCTCTGGTAGGCAAAGAGTGCAAAGGCCGCGCTCAAGTAAAGGGTGATGATCGCGACCGGCATCAACAAACTGCGAAGGATGTGCTCATTCCTCAGTCCCACAAGTGTCGCCCAGGCTATGGCCATCCACCCGAGGAGCACCCAAGGCTTCATCGGAATGATCTTCAGGTAGTCATTCTTTAGAATGGAGTTCAGCGCGTTGATCGACGTGAAGACCAGCGGACTCTTCGTTGCCAGCGGGCTTGGGCCCAAATCGGTCAGTCCCGTTGCGACCTGGCCGATGAAGATCACCTTGCCCTTCACGCTGGGCACGTTTTTGGGTAACGGCTCTTCGCCGGTATTGTCCCGGAAGAGTGCCCCCATCAGCGCCTGGTAGGACCAATATGGGTACGAAGTCTCCAATCGGTAATTTATCCACAACTCTCCAGATGGAGTGATCGGAACTCGTCTTGGGCCATCAGGACTGGGAAGTTCGATCCATTCTCCGAGTCGGACGCTGACCTGGTCGGATCTTACGTCCCAAAGGAGCATGAGCGCTTGCAACGCGAGGCTGGGATACACCGAATCGCCTACCCGAAGAAGGAGCGGAACACGCCGGCGCACGCCGTCTGTGCCGGATGGGTCGGAATCGACAAAGCCCATCCAGGAAAGCGCGCCCAAAGCGGGAATGGGAATGTGAGCACCGCGGTTTCCAAGAAGTGCGTTGCGATCTCCCGTGATTGCCGTGATTGGCTTGGTGCGAGTTGCGTCCGGCGAAACGGTACCCGGAATGTTGTCTGTGTGCGCTCCGCTGACGAGCTTCGGAACGGTTTGAACCGCCTCGACGAAATACTGATCGTCATCCG
>CBHXZU010000271.1:0-7705 GCA_966125105.1 uncultured Prosthecobacter sp. | reverse complement strand
TGGGCGGGGCGCGTAAGCACCACTTTGTTGTTGAACGGAAAATTTCCCTGGGGTTGGGGTAAAACCGCCCGGCTCAACCCCACCACGACCGGGGATCTTCGCAGCAACTTCCTCAACGGCTCTGGAAACAACACGTGGCAAGGGAACGTTGTCCTTTCCGGCACGGGCTTCGCGCAGATCAACGCTGCCAGCGGAACCACAATGACTATCGCGGGTAATGTGACCTCGACCGGTGGCGGAACGACCGGCTCGTTCGCGGCCCGCGGCTCAGGCACGGTGATCTTCACGGGTAACCTCAATCTCGGTTCCGATCGCAACTTCTCGCACACTGACACTGGCACGGTGATCGTGGCGTCGACGGGCAACACGTGGAAGTTCACGCAGGTCTCGGATGGCCAGGTTCAGCTTGGCGTGAACGACGCTCTCGCGACCGCGGCTGATCTGCAGTTCGGTCAAAACAGCGGGACGAGTGGCCGCTTCGAACTAAATGGTTTCAATCAGACCGTTGCAGGCTTCCGCACGACATCCGGATCCACGGGCACCAACCATATCGTTCGCAATTCGAACATTTCCAGCGCGAGCACGCTGACGGTTACGCCCACGGGAACCGACACGCTGACCAATACGCATCTGCAGGGTTCCTTGCAGAATCTCGGTTCGCTCACGCTGGTGAAGAACGGCACCGGTCGTTTGAACCTGCAGGACATCCGCATGGATAATGCGGCCATCACGGTGAACGACGGAACGCTCGGCTTGACGGGCACGGCGACCTTGCAGGCGCGGGCAAACTTTAGCGGACTTGCCGCGGGGACGATCGAGAAGTCCGGAACAGGTGCCGTTAATTTCCACGGCACCTACAGCCACCTGGGCACGACCAATCTGCTTGGAGGCCGGCTCAATATCGGCGCCGGCAACAGCGGCACACTCTCGACCGCCACAGGCACAACGCTCGGCGTTGGATTCAAGGGCGGAGTTTTGAACGTGAATGCCCTCACGCTGGGAAGCACGGGCGCATCGACGTTTGCTCCACAACTGGCCACGCCGGCAGGCAGCGCGCCGATTAACGCGGGCTCGCTTGCGGTTAACGGAACGGTCACGGTCACGCCGTTTGGCGTTTCGGCGGTGGGAACCTATCCGCTCATCGGCTACACGGGAACCATCGGCGGCACCGGTCTGGGCGGTTTCACCCTTGGTGCCGTGGGAACTTACCCTCACATCACCGCGGCCATCGTTGATAATCCCGGCGTCGGCGTGACCCTCACTGTCACCGCGACGGACTCGCTCGTGTGGGTTGGCGGAACCGCTGCGTGGGACATCAATACGACGGCCAATTTCAAGCTGGCTTCGGACGGGACACCGGCAACGTTTTTCCAAGGAGACGCCGTTCTCTTCGACGACACTGCAACGACCAAAGCGATCACCGTCACCGGCACTCCGACGATCGGGAACCTCACGTTCAATAACAGCACCGGCAACGATTACACGATCACCGGCGCGCTTACTGGCCCCGGCGGAATCACGAAGAACAACACCGGCACCGTCACGCTAGCGACGGCGAGCAACTACACTGGCGCGACCAAGGTAACGAATGGCGTGCTCGTGCTGGGTGCCGCGAATGCGGTGGTCGGTGATGTGCAGGTCACCGGCGGAACGCTCCGCTTTGGCAATGCCGATGCGCTAGCGCAGGCTTCGTCGATCACGGTGTTGCCCGGAGGCACCATCGACGTCAACGGCACCACGCCCGTGACAAAGGTTCCGAACCTTCACGTTTCGGGTGCGGGCGTTGGGGGGCTCGGCGCGATTTATAACGGGGGAGCTGGCGTCGTTAACGCCACGCACTTCTCCATGATCACGCTCGATGGGGACACGACGTGGGGCGGTCCTGGACGTTACGACGTGAACGCCATCGTGGTGAACGGCGGCACCTACACACTCACCAAGAAAGGCGCGGGCGAATTGGCGTATCAGCCGGCAGCGGGATCGACCCTCGGCAACGTGATTGTCGATGGCGGCATCTTCACTTCGCAAACGAGCAACCCGCTCGCTGCTTCGAGCACCGTCATTGTGAACAATGGCGCAATCCATAACATTTACTCCGCAGTCACGGTCCAGCACCAGGTGACGCTAAATGACGGCGGCACGGTGCGCGCGGGTAACAGCACGCCTACGCTTGCCGGACAGGTGAATCTTTCGGGGACGACGACGAATCGCTTCATCGGGGCGATCACCGGCACCACGCTGAATGTTGCCGGAAAGATCACGGGAACCGGCGGTTTCACCAAGGCCGACGTGGGAACCGTGACGATCAAGAACGCCGCGAACGACTATGCCGGCGATACTGCGATCGCGGCCGGCACATTGAACTTCGACACCGTGGGCTCGCTTCCCACGACGACGAACCTCGTCTTCAGCGGCGGAACCCTCGATCCGGCGAATCGCGCGCACACGTTTGCGAGCATCGCGGGCGCGAGCGGTTCGATCAACCAGGGCACCGCGGGCACCGGCGTCGTGATCTCCAATCAAAGCACGTCGACCACATTCAGCGGAACGGTGAATCGTGTCACCGTCCAGATGAACGGAACCGGCACGCTCACCCTGGCAGGCACGTCGGACAATGCCGCCGGCATTGGAATCGCCAACTCCGGCGTGCTCGTGCTCGCGAAGTCCGGCGATCTTGCCGCGCACGCAGTTGGATCGGGCCTGACCATCAACAATGGCGGCACTGTTCAGCTTGGGGGCACACCCACGGCGACCAACGGAAGCGGCGTGAATACTGCGCCCACCGGCGCGCCGGCGAATTACGTAGACCAGATCTACAACAACGTGAACGTCGCGCTGAATGCGGGCGGCACGCTGGACCTTGGCGGTCGCAGCGAATCGGTGCAGGCCATTACCGGCACCGGCCTCGTCACCAATAGCACTCCTGCGACGAACAGCGTTCTCTACTTTGGCAGCGCTGCCGGCACGAACGTTAGCTCCACTTTTGGTGGAACCATCGAAAATGGAGCAGGCACCGTCGGCATCGAGAAACTCGGCGCCACCACGCTGACGCTTCCGGGCGCGCACACCTACACTGGCATGACGACTGTCACCGCTGGCACGCTCAACGTGACAGGTTCGCTCGGGAATACCGCCGTCAACGTTGCGAATGGCGCGACCCTCACGGGTCCCGGCGCAATCGGCGGCTCCGTCACGCTCACTGGAGCGTTCACCGGTAGCGGCAATATCGCCGGCACGCTCACTGCGAACCAGAACTCCACCGTCAGCCTCGGTGGCGCAACCAACGGCGCGAGCGTCGCGACAATCTCCACGGCCGGCGTTGTTTTTGGCGCTGGGGCCACGAGGTCGCTGCTGCTCGATTTCAATGGCACGGCAGCGGACCGGATCAATACGACCACGGTCAATGGTTTGATGCTCGATGGCACGACCAACGTCACGGTGCAGCCTGGCGCGGCAGGGTGGGTGACCGGCAGCTTCCCGATCTTCACCTACAACCCAGCCGGCACGTTGCAGGGCGCAGGCGCTTCGAGTCTCGTGTTGCAGAACCCGACCGGGCACAGCGTGGTGACTTTTGCCGACAATCTCGCCGGCAACATCAACATGAACGTCACGGCCACCACTACGGTGTGGAAAGGCAATGTGAGCAATGTTTGGGATCACAATGGAGTGCTCAACTGGGTCTCGAGCGATTCGAAGTTCCTGAATGGCGACAATGTTTTGTTCGATGACACGGCGAGCAATTTCGCGCCGACCATCGCGACTGCGGTGACGACGGGTGCGGTGACCTTCGACAATACCGCCAACGCGTACACCCTTTCCGGCGCGGCGGGCATCAGCGGAGCTGGGAACCTGGTCAAGAAGGGCACCAATACAGTCACCTTCACGAACCCGAATACCTATACCGGCACGACTTTTGTGCAGGCGGGCACTCTTGTTGCGAACTTCAACAACGGCACTGCAACCACCGTGCTCAACGCGGCCAGCGTGGTTGACGTGACCGCGGGTGCGACGTTCAAAGCCGTGGCGAATGATTCCGACTTCACGTTTGGGAACAACGTTACAGGCGCGGGAATGTTCACCATCGATCCGCATGCAACCGCGGATGCCGGCTCGCGGCAGGTCACCATGAATGGAAGCCTCGCCGGGTTCACCGGCACGCTGAACCTCGTTCCCACAACTGGCACGAATGGCTTCCGTTTGTCGACGGACAGCGTCAACGACCTCGGTGGCGCGAATGTGAATATCTCGGGTGGAGGACAAGTGTTCGTCACGGCCGGCAGCCTGACGTTCCCGAATAACTTCACCCTCTCTGGCTCCGGCTACAGCGAAGCCGCAGGTCGGCTCGGCGCAATCCGCGCAGCAAATCCCACGACGCTCACGGGCACGATCGCCATCAACGGCAGCGCCAAGATCGGCGCGCTCGGTGGGGTGGTAAACGTCACCAATACGTTGTCGGGCGGCACGCTGACTTTCGGCGGCAGCAACAACGCGAGCAACGAGACGATGAACTTCACCGGGACCACGACGGGATTGACCGGTTTGACGGTCAACGAAGGCGTGGCCACGGGCAATGCAGCGACAATTCTCCTAAATATCGGCAATGGCACTGCGACGGGGCACCTCGGCACAACACCAGTCACCATCCGCGGCGACGGATTCAAAACCGGTGTTCTCCGCTTCGATCGCACCGACGGCTACGTGCTCGGCGGCGCGATCGCAGGAGCGGGCACGCTGAGCCGCGTTAACCTGGATCTCGATGTCCAGGGCGCTGGATTCGATTCCAACGGCAAATCCATCACGCCAGGCACCGCGGCTTCCGGAGGTCTGCTTCGCGTCGGCGTGACTCGGGCCAATGCGGTCGCCACGCTCACGAATAGCACGGTAACGACAGGCTCTCTGCAAATTGGAGCCGGCGGAGGCGCGACGGGCGCAATCCTCAACGTGAATAGCGGGACGACGATCAGTGCTTCTCAGATCGACGTCGGGCTGGGCGCCACGAACGCCCGGATGAACATCGCATCCGGGACGACTATCAATCTCACGGGTGGATTCTTCCTCGGTCAACAAAGCGGGTTTGCCGGCACGGTTGCGCAGAGCGGAGGTGACGTCTCCATCGGCGCCCGTTTTCAGATTGGTCATTGGCCAAACAACACGAGCACTTACACGATCGACGATGGCTCCTTCACGGTGGCCACGGTGGGAACTGCTACCAATCCATCCGGCACAGCGGAGCAGAATGGCGGCATTTACCTCGGCGTCGATGGCACGGGCATCCTTACGATCAACGGCGGCAGCGTGCTCGCCGACTGGGTGGTCCTCGATAACCGGGGCGACACCGGCGGCAACGATCAGCTCAACATCAATGGCGGCAACCTTTCCGTCCGCATGTCCTACGGCATCATTCGACGGAATGGCTCGGCGCAGGTAAACTTTGGCGGCGGCACGATCACGAACGCCGGCACCGGGGTTAGCGCCAACATCGATGCGCCGCTCAACATTACCGGCACGACAGCGGCAATTAACACGAACCTCGCAACGAATTCGTTCAACATTCTGCAATCCGTCTCCGGCGCAGGACGCCTCGCCAAGCAGGGCGCAGGCACGTTGAACTTCAACGCGGCAAATTCCGGTTGGACAGGCGACTTCGCGGTCACCGGTGGCACGGCTGCGACCGGCGTTTCCGGTGGTTTCGGCAGCTTCACGACCGCGGGTCGGGCGATCTCCGCGAGTAACGCGAGCATCCTCAGCCTTGCGACCAACAACGTGTTTGGAGACGGAGTCGGCAATGCGAACACGCCGTCGATTACCTTGAACGGTGGCGCAACGCTCACGACGACTCGTTACAATGCGATCGGCTCCCTCACGCTCAATGGGGCAACGCTGACCAGCGCGCACGGGACCAATGACGGCGCGGCCTACCAGGCGTACCAGTTGCTCGGAAACGTTAGCGTTGGCGGCACCGCCGCGTCTGCCATTTCCGGCACAGGAAGCTTCCCCGGCGTGCACCTCAACGCGAGCACCGTTTTCCAGGTGGGAGATGCCACGGGCAACGGCGCTTCGGATCTCGTTGTCAGTGTGCCGCTGCTGGATCCTTCGGCGGACTTCACTGGCAGCGGTTCGCTGGTGAAAGATGGACCGGGCACAATGGAGTTGGCCGCCGGAGTTGCTTCGACATTCACCGGACCAACCAGCGTGCTCGAGGGTAACCTGCTCGTTCACGGCTCTCTTACCGGCAGCGTGATCTCCATCGATGGCGGCACGCTGGGAGGCACCGGTGCGGTTGGACAAGTAAACGTCGTCAACGGCACGCTCGCCCCGGGCGCGAGTGCCGGGATCCTTTCCGCGCAATCGGTCGCATTTCACAGTGGCTCTGTCTTCGCGGTCGAACTCGGCGGCGTTTCGCCCGGCACGGAATACGATCAGCTCAACGTCGGCAGCTTGAACCTGAACAGCAATCTCGGGGTGGGTAGCACGCTGAGCCTTTCGCTGGTCGGCGGCTACGCGCCGGCAGATCTGGGGACGTTCTTCATCGCGATCAACGACGGCAACGACGCCATCCTGGGAACCTTCGGCAATGCGAGCGGCGCCGGTAATATCGTGAACGTCGGAGGCCAGGCTTTCGCAGTCAGCTACGATGCGGACTCGGTCAGCGGGACTTTCCACGGCGGCAACGACATTGCCGTCATGGCTGTGCCGGAACCCAGCAGCACGATCACGCTTCTTGCGGGTCTCGGCGCGCTGCTCGGTGGCCGACGCGCGCGGCGCCGGAAATAAGGCGGCTCTACTTGGATGGTAGATCTGATGCCGAAGGCCTCGTTTCATCGGCGTCGGGCTCTCAGTCCTTGATCGTTTCTCGATCGCAAACCCAGCTCTTCGGACCACTGCCATAGACTAAAGAGGGATCTGTAATCGCGCTTACCGCGTGGAACGCGAGGGCAGATTGCAAACGAGCGCTATGGGCCTTTCTCCACGCAACCTTGCATCGTGTTTCCGTCACGTCGCATCACGTTCTGACCCACCTTGCATCGATGTTCGAGCAATCTGAACATCGTGCAGGGACGCCCGAACCGCGTTCCGGGAGACTTGAATGCGTTTTCAGGAGCCATCGCATCGCGTTCTTCGAGCCGGGAATGATTTCCCGGAGGCTTGCATCGCGTTCCGCAACCCTTGAAACGCGTTCCTGGGCCTGGAAACGCGTGGAAAACCGCCTTGCATCGCGTTTAGGGACCCCTTGCATCGCGTTCCCGACGCTAAAACATCGTCTCGCGACGCTGGAAAAGCGTCGCGGGTCACCATGACATCGTTCCGCGTCGATCAAACATCGTGCTGATTCGCTGTGACTTGCGTTTCGGTCACCAGGACTTCGTGCCGCTTCGGCCAAACTGCATCGCGTGTCCCTTCGACCTCGTTTCGGGACGCGTCGGCGACGTCACGCGGCACTCGAAAGTTCCAACCAAACGCATGGTTTGCGGCTTCTGCGGCAGCACTTCGCCGACCAGCCCACTCCCCAGTGCCGATTGCCAAACCATCAAGAGCCCCCCGCAAAATCGATATAATAGTCGCAAGGACGGCCGTCGGTGAGGAGCAGGATGATTTGGTTTCCGTGATGATATCGAGCACGCCCATCGGTGATCCACGCATCGGTCGAGTAGCTCTCATCGAGCAGCACGGGCGCGGCAATATCGCGCGAATCGCGCCGCACCTC
>CBHXZU010000270.1:0-7742 GCA_966125105.1 uncultured Prosthecobacter sp. | reverse complement strand
ATACAGCACACCGAGCGGCACCCGGTGCTGGCGCTTCAACCATCGGCCCAACGCCAACCCGCCGAAATAGATGACGGGAGCCGCAACGAGTGCGCCAATCAGCAGGGGCTGCTCAAAGATTGAGGCGAACATTACGCCTCCTTGTGCCCAGAACTCGGCGGCCCGTCTAGCATCCACGTTGCAGGGGAGGGAATGGCTTTTGCCTTTGCCGCGGAGCAGAGATCAGAGATCAGAAAAGCCGCCGCAAGCACGCGCTCGGCAATGCAATGCCGCCGCGGACTTCTGGGCTTTTGATTTCCCGCCCCCGCATCACTGCTCATCCAGGAAGAGGCGCTTCTCCCGTCGGCGCGCGCATTTTCCTCCCGGAAGGTTTACCTTCGCCCTCCCGCCGCCGAGCAGGCTGCGAGCGGCTTCCACTTCGTCAAAACCGATATCTGCTACTCCCTCGCGCCGCATCCACCGATGGAGTACACGCCGTTGCAGGGCGAGCGGAAGACCGCGCACCCACGAGACGTCCAGCTCGCTTGGCAGGTCGCGCAGCTCGGGCGCTGCGGCGAGCAGGTCATCTTCGGCGCGGATCAATTCGGCCGCCCGCCAAAGCGGTTCGCTCGGGTCGCGCCCGAATGCCTCGCGCAAAGCCGGAAGCGCAAGATGCCGAATCCGGTTCCGCGTGTGATGCAGTTCCGCATTCGTCTCATCTTCGCAGAAGCGGAGCGCCTGATCGGCCACGTATCCGTCGATCTCCGCGCGCCAGACGCCGAGAAACGGACGTGCGACGGAGAGCTCGACGCGACCCACGGGGCGCGCGGAAAGCACTGGCATCCCGCCGAGGCCGCTCGCGCCGGCGCCCCGCAGCAACTGCAAGAGGAAGGTCTCCACCTGATCGTCCGCATGATGCGCGAGGAAGAGGCGCGGGCAGTCGCGCGCCGCCCCCACCTCGGCAAAAAATGCGTAGCGCAACTCGCGGGCCGCCGCCTCAAGCGAGAGCTTCGACTCCACCGCGACGGCGCGGGCATCGACTGCATTCGTGACAAAATCCAAGCCCAACGAGCAGGCGAGGTCCGCCGTGAATCGCGCATCGTCCGCGCTGGCGGCGCGCAGTCCATGGTCGAGGTGACAGACGATCAACCGTCGGAACCCGGAATGCGCCAGCCAATGCAAAAGCGCCACGGAATCCCGTCCGCCGCTCACCCCGATGAGGTGCGGATCCTCCGGTGAGAAATCCGCCGGGAGCTGTGCTGCTTGGAACGGCCTAGGTCGTGCCATTCCGCCAGTGAGCCGGATTTCTGCAGCTTCGGCAATGACCGGACTTTGCGAATGCGCGGCGTCTTCGTAAGCAGGCGCCATGCAGGCGCAAAACCGCACCACACTTTCGAGCACCACGCTGGCTTGGCGGGAGTTTGGCGATTCGAGCGGAAAACCAATGCTCTTTTTCCACGGATGGCCCGGCAGCAGCGCGCAGGCGTGGCTGTTGGACGCGGCCGCGCGCAAACATGGATTTAGCGGATTCGCCATCGATCGGCCGGGCATTGGCGCTTCGCCATTCGTGAAGCGGCGCATCGCGGATTGGCCCGCGCTGGTTTGCGAGTTCGCATCGCGGCTTGGGCTCGGGAAGTTCTCCGTGCTCGGTATCTCCGGCGGCGGTCCTTACGCGCTGGCCTGCGCCCACGCGTGCCCGGATCCGCTCGTGTCAGTGACCGTGGCCTGCGGCGCGCCGCCGATTGCTGAACTCGCGGCGATCGGCGGACTCCACCCGGCATACCGTTTTCTCCTCGGACTTTTTCGCCGACGGCCCGAATGGGTTCGCGCGGTCTTTAAGTTGGCGCGGCCACTCATGCTCTGGCCGGACGCTGTCCACTTCCTGCCGCCCACACGATTGGTCCTGCCAAAGCCCGACGCCGACGCGATCGCCGACCCCGATCACTTCGCCGGTGTCTTCCTTTGCCAGCGCGATGCGTTTGTGGACGTGAATGGCCTCTACGCCGACGCCGCGCTCTACGCGGAGCCGTGGGGCTTTCGCCTGGAAGACATCCAGATGCCCGTCCAATTCTGGCATGGACGCGACGACGCGAACTTCCACTACTCGCTCGCGGAGGGAATGGTAGCGCGCGTTCCCCGCGGCTCGCTGCGGATCATCGAAAGCGAGGGTCACTTCTCCCTGCCGATCAACCAAGCGGACGCGATTGTCGCCGAGATGGCGAAACTCTGCTAACTTCCGCCCATGAAAATCGGTGTCCCTAAGGAGATTAAGGCCCAAGAGAACCGGATCGCCCTGCTTCCCAGCGCGGCTTATCAGCTCTCAAAACGCGGACACCAGGTGCTCGTCGAGACGAATGCGGGCACGGGTTCCGGGTTCCCCGACGCTGAATACGAGCGCGCCGGCGCCGAAATCGTGAAGACGCACGAGGAAGTCTTCGCCCGCGCCGACATGATCGTGAAAGTGAAGGAACCGCTCGAGAGCGAGTGGCCGCTCCTCCGCCCGGGGCAGATTCTCTTTACCTATCTCCACCTCGCCGCGAGCAAGCGACTGACCGAGGCGCTGATGGCGACAAAAGTCACGGGCATCGCGTACGAGACGGTGGAAGTGAATCGCCGGTTGCCCCTGCTTGAGCCGATGAGCGAAATCGCCGGACGCATGAGCGTGCTGGTTGGCGGCGTATATTTGGCAAAGCACTTCGGCGGATGCGGCGTGCTTCTCGGTGGCGTGCCCGGCGTGCTTCCGGGAAAAGTGGTGGTGATCGGAGGCGGCACCGCGGGCGTGAATGCGGCGCGCATGGCGACGGGCCTTGGAGCGGACGTTACGATTCTCGAGGTGGACGTCGAGCGGATGCGCTTCCTCGACATTACCCTGCACACTGCGCACACGCTCTACTCAAACCAAGCGCACATCCTCGAGATGCTGCCGGAAGTGGATCTGCTCATCGGCGCGGTGCTCGTGCCGGGCTCGAAAGCGCCGAAGTTGATCACCCGCGAAATGATGCGCGTGATGAAGCCGGGCAGCGTGTTTGTGGACATCGCCATCGACCAGGGCGGCTGCGCGGAGACTTCACGTCCCACGACGCACTACGATCCGGTCTACGTGGAGGAAGACGTGACGCACTACTGCGTCGCGAATATGCCCGCCGCATTTGCGCGGACCGCGACCCAAGCTCTGACGAACGTCACGTATCGCTATATCGAAGCACTTGCCGATTACGGAATTCCCGGCGCCTTCCAAAAAGATCGCAACCTCATCGGCGGCCTAAACCTTTACGACGGCAAATTATTCACCCCCGGCGTCGCGGAAGCGCATCACCTCCCGCTGCACAATCCATCGGAACTCAGCGCGTAGAGCGATCACCACAATTGTTTACCGGATCACGCAGCTACGCCGAGGCGTTGAAGCAATCAGCCCTAAGGGTTGGCAAGCGACAGCGCGCCTACCCTGGGTAAGCACATGAGCGAACCACCGCGAAGCGGTTGAATCACGAACGTGCGACCGTTCATTCAACCCTGCTTCGGGGGTAGATTGTTTTGACGGTTACCCAAGGTAGGCTCGTTCCTCGCCAACCCTGGGCTGGTTGCTTTAACGCCTTCGACGTATCGAACGGAATTTGCAGTTCGTGCCTCTGCCCTATGCAGTCAGTTTGGCGAACGCTCTACTAGAGGTCTGACAGGGGCGAAGACTTCGGCTGGGCCGTCGCGGCGGGAGGCGTCGGTGCGGAAGCACTCGGAGCGACCGGCGCTATCGCGGGTGCGGGTGCCGCGGCGGCAACAACAGTATTTGTCGGGTCGATATCCGTTACGGTGAGGGGCACCAACAATACGTTATTATTGAAGTTCACGCGGGCGTTCGCGCCTTCGAGCGCGATAAGGCGGAGCTTGGTCCCGGCTGGCAGCGTCACTTTGCCAAACTGAAGTTGCACGGTCACTGCCTGCGTAAGCGTTGCCGAACTGCGCGCAGCAGGGCCGGGAATCGCTGGCGCTGCTGGTGTTTCGACGGTTTTCGGCGACATGCTCGGGTCCGATCCCGGTGGCGGCGGCGCAGGCGTGAATGCCGCCGTGTTCAATGTCGGCAGCGGAGCGGAAGCGGGAGCCGTCGCAGGGGCAGGCTCAACGGATACCGGGGCGGCTGCCATCGCCTTTTCAGCGGGCGGCGCAGTAGGCGTGGGAGCTGGCTCTACAGCGGGAGCAGGCGCGGGCGCCGGTGTGCCGGCAGTGTTTTCCGGTGTCGCCCCGATCAACGGAGCTTTGGTGGGATGCGTGACTGCAGTAGCGTCGGGTGCCGGAGCTTCACCAGTCGCGGGCGCTGGCGTCTCAGCCGGCTTGCCTGCTGCGGCCGCAGGCGCTGGCTGTTGAGCCTTCGCGTCATTGCGCGCCACGTCGTTCTTTCCGTTGTCCTTGAAAAGATAAATGCCGGCGATAACCGCTCCGAGCGCGACCAATCCGTAGACGACTCCGCGCAGCGCAGCCTGAAATGCACTTGGAGGTGGTGGTGGCTGAACCAAAACTCCGCTCGCAGGAATCCCAGCATACGCAGCGGCAACTTTGGACGTTCCGCCGTAACGCAGCTTCCCCTTCCACTCGTCTTGAACGAGCTGCGGAAAATGCTCCTCAACACTCGGAAACAGGTAACCCCAAACCGCAGTCTTGGGATCTTCGTCCCATCCCACCTGCTTTTTATCCAGCGACTCCATCAAGACCTGCACGTGCGCCTTCGTGACGTCTTTCACCACCTCCGCGCCCTCGGTCTGGCAGAGCTCGAGGTAGCGTGTGATTCGATTCGCGCGCCGGAAATCGAGCTCCTCCTGGTAAAGATCCGGGTGCATCCGCAGCTTTTCCTCACCCCACTTCGAGAATCGACCGGTGAGCTTCGGATTCTCCAGGGCATCGCTGATTGCCACGGCGGCTTCCTCCCGCGTCGCTTTTTCTGAAATCGGCGTGCCGAGATATTGCAGAAGTGCTTTCTGCCGAGCACCTGCCGGCCGCTGGCGAATGCCCGAGGCCGTGCCATTCACCGGCGGCGGTTCGGTGCGACGCTGGGAAGCGGGTTCCAAAACCTCCGTCAAAGGCAGCCACGCCGGGAGCCCTTTGTGCCAGCCCATGTCATCCGGGCGCAGTCCGCCTTTCTTGAGAAGGTCTTGAACCGTCTCCTGGCTAAAAGGTCCGGTCTGCTGACCGTCGCGGATAATGAAAAGCTCCATAGGCTAACGTGGACGATCAAAGCTCCGACGGCTTCTTAGTCCAAAGAGGTAAGGTGGTGGGTTGCCGCACAATTGCATTCTCCGCGCCACCGCGCAGCTATTTTTTAGCCACGGAAGGCGCGGCGAAGGACAGTTTCCGCAAGTGCGCTCCGCGTCGGCATTCACATCGCTCAGAAAAACAAAAGAGCCGGCGGTCTCCCGCCGGCTCTCTGTGAATGTTGGTTCGTCTGGCTAGATCTTGCTCGCCGGCATTGCGGCGGGCATCTGCACCAAGCCGGGCATCTTCGGCGCGCCCTGGCGTGGGCGGATCTTCACGAACTTCGGCGCAAACTTCGCCCAATCGCCGAGGATCTCCTTGGCCCGAGCGCTCTCGCTCTTGTCCAGATGCTGGTAGATCAGCTGTTTCACCGCGACCGCATCCTCCTCGCTCAACGCTTCGTGCACGACGAGTGCCGGGTTGTAGAGCTCGGGCAACGTGCCTTCCTGGTCGAGGACGTAGGCCACGCCACCGGTCATGCCGGCGCCCATGTTCTTGCCCACGCTGCCGAGGACGACAATCACGCCGCCGGTCATGTATTCGCAGCAGTGATCGCCTGCGCCTTCCACCACGGCGACTGCGCCGGAGTTGCGGACACCGAAGCGCTCACCGGCGCGACCATTGGCGAAGAGATGTCCGCCCGTGGCGCCGTAGAGGCAGGTGTTGCCGACGATGCTGTTGTCCGCCGCGGCAAACTTAGCCTTCGCCGGAGGACGCACGACGATTTCACCGCCGCTCATGCCCTTGCCGACGTAGTCGTTCGCTTCGCCTGTGAGGACGAGGCGCAGACCCGGCGCGAGGAACGTGCCGAAGCTCTGGCCCGCGCTGCCACTCAGCTCGAGCGTGAGCGTGCCTTCGGACAAGCCTTCGCGGCCATATTGGTAGCCGATCTCGCCGCTGACTTTCGTGCCGACGTTGCGGTTCGTGTTCTTCACCTTGTAGCGCAGGGTCATCTTGCGGCCATCGGTAATCGCGTCCTTCGCGTCCTGCAGGATCGTGTCGTCCAGGGGCGCGTCGTGCGCGCCGTCGTTCTTCGCGCTGGTGCAATAGCGCGGGTCCTGGTCGGACTTCGCGCATACCTTGAGCAGCGGCGAAAGATCGAGCGTGTTCGCCTTCGGATGTCCCTCAACCTTGCGAGCGCGGAGATACTCGGTATGACCGATCAATTCCGCCATCGTGCGAACGCCGAGGCTTGCCATGATCTGGCGCACTTCCTCGGCAACGCCGTTGAAGAAGTTCACCACCATCTCGGGCGTGCCCTTGAACTTGCCGCGGAGCTTCTCGTCCTGCGTCGCGATGCCGACCGGGCAGGTATTGAGATGGCATTGACGGACATACACGCAACCGAGCGCGATGAGCGCCGTGGTGCCGAAGTTGAACTCTTCAGCGCCGAGGATCGCGGCCTTCACGATGTCTTCGCCCGTGCGCATGCCGCCGTCCGTGCGAAGGACGATGCGGCTGCGGAGATCGTTTGCCATGAGCACCTGCTGGGTCTCGGCGACGCCGAGTTCCCAAGGAGCGCCCGCGTACTTCACCGAGCTGAGCGGCGAGGCTCCGGTACCACCGTCGTGGCCCGAAACAAGCACCACGTCGGCGTGCGCCTTCGCGACACCTGCGGCGACCGTGCCCACGCCGGCTTCGGCGACGAGCTTTACCGTCACCTTGGCGCGCGGATTCACTTCCTTCAGGTCGTGGATGAGCTGCGCAAGGTCCTCGATGGAGTAGATATCGTGGTGCGGCGGCGGGCTGATGAGCATCACGCCCGGCACCGTGTTGCGGAGCTGCGCGATGTAGGAGCTCACCTTGTGGCCGGGCAGCTGTCCGCCCTCACCAGGCTTGGCGCCCTGCGCCATCTTGATTTCGATTTCCTTCGCGCTCGCGAGGTAGGCGGCCGTGACGCCGAAACGTCCGCTCGCCACCTGCTTGATCGCGCTGTTCGCGCTGTCGCCGTTTGGCAACGTCTTGAAACGCTCCGGATCTTCGCCGCCTTCGCCGCTGTTGCTCTTGCCGCCGATGCGGTTCATCGCAATCGCGAGCGCCTCGTGCGCTTCACGCGAGAGCGCGCCGAGCGACATGCCGGCGGTAGTAAAACGGCGGCGGATATCTTCGACCGACTCCACTTCCTCCACCGGGATTGCCGTCTTGGGAACAAACTCGAGCAGATCCTTGATCGCGATCGGGTAGTTATTCTTCAGCGTCTCAACGTACGACTTGTACTTCGCAGGGTCGCCCGTCTTCACGAATGTGTGGAAGTTCTGAATCACTGGCGGCGTGACCGCGTGGATCTCCGCCTTCGGACGATAGCGATAGAAACCACCGTCTTCGCGCTTCACTGCCTGCTCCGCCGGAACCGGCGTGGAGTAGCCCTGCCCGTGACGCGTGAGCGACTCGCGAGCGATCTCGCCGAATCCGATGCCGCCGATCTGCGAGGGCGTGCCATCAAAGCAACGGCTGACCACTTCCTTGCCGACGCCGATCGCCTCGAAGATCTGCGCGCCGCGATAGCTCGCGATCACGCTGAT
>CBHXZU010000269.1:0-7782 GCA_966125105.1 uncultured Prosthecobacter sp. | reverse complement strand
CGATATCCTTGCCATGGCGCCCTCCGGCATCCTGATCGAAACGGAAGTGAATGCCGCCGTAGACCCGCGCGTCATCGACGTCGTCGCAGATTTCCCGGAACGAGGTGTAGTTCAGGGTCACTCCGAGAGTGGCGTTGGTCAGCGTGATCTCATGACCGTGATTCCCGAAAACGCGATCGAGCACCGTGGCCGCGGCCGTCGAAAGCGTCGCATGCGCGGAAGGATAGCTCGGGAACGTCGGCGTCGGAATCAGCGGTCGCCAGTTGACGTCGCCGCTCGTGCGCGGATTGCCATCGATCTCACCCCCGACGACCGCCGCTTGGGGCCGCCAGAAGTTGTAGAAGTATTTTGCTTCGAACGAGGCGATCATCGAATCGCCGATGGCCATGTTCATGAGCGCCAAGTTCCGAGCGTTTTCGGAAAGCGTCTTGCCCTGCGCGATACTCACCTGGCGCGCGGCAGCGTTCCAGACTTGCGTCGGAGCAGCAGCGGCGATGTAGCGCGCGACGGCGGTCCGATCCGGTGGCCGGACGTCCGCGGTGGCGTTGATATCCCCGCGCAGTTTCACTTCTGCGAAATCGCGCGCATACATTCCGGTTTGCAGTCCCGGAGGTGGTGGCGGCCGGAATTGCGCGGCTTCTTCGAGGCCAAACGTCGTGACGAATGGCGCGCCCGTGAAAGTCGCCACGGCCGGCGGCACGGGTCGAAAGTCGCCAGGATTCGTGCCCGGCGTATACGGCACAGTGTTGACCTGCGCCCAACCATCATTCGCTCGCGCTTGCAGCATGGCTGCCGCCGCGGCCTCGCCCACGGCGATCCCGGCCGCCTTGGCGGGGCCGTCCGGAATTGCAGCAAGAGACGTGGTCCGCGCGGTATTCACGGCCGCGACGTTCGCTGCGGGAACAACGGCGACCAGCACACCGTGTGAGGCGGCAATTGCCGCTGCTTCCGCGGAAGCATCTGGCGATGCAGGGATACCTCCAACGTAAGGTTCGTAATCACCAACAATGGCATTCACCGCCTCGAAGACGGCGAGCTGGACCATCGCACCGGCGCGGGCTTGCGAGGGCGCATTGAGTGTCGCCACGTTCCGTTGCATGGTATCGTTCCAATCCGTCACCACGTCGGCATCCGCCTGCGGGGCGAGCAGCGGGCAGAAAATTACCAGGGTCACGATGGGAGCAAGGCGCAGTGCGATTGTTCGCGTGAGCGCGTGAGTGGAGGTAGATGGCGCGTGTTTGGGTTTCATTTTTGTTGTTAGGTGTTTTGGACCGCGATGCCTTGCGGGCGCTTCGCGGCCTCGGTTTGATCAAAGGGAAATTGTCCCTTCCCCCACTAAGGCGACGCGCGCTGCCGGAATCCCTCAGCTAAACTGCGAAAACTTCGCAACCGCCGCGCCACGCGCGATGGCCTCGCCCGCAAGCGATCCCTCCGCCCGGCGCTCGCCGCGCGGCAGAAACGTGCCACCATCATCTTCCGTCCCCGCCAGGCGAAGCAGGGCTCGCATAGTCGGACACCCGACTGTGCGGCGCAGCCTCTCCGAGTTCCTTGCCCGGTGCTGATTGATCACTGAGCACCGACTTATTCGCGGCGCGGCGGCAACGTTTGGGCGCTCCCGCTTTTAGCGTCGAACTCCTTCCAAAACTCCTCCACCGTCTTGCTCGGAGGTCCGCCTTTGCTGGTCGTTTCCCAATAGCTGAGCCGTTCGAGCTTCGGTAATGCGCGGAGGAATTCGAAGTTTTTCGCGCTCGTGGGGATGGTGAGGTGAATCAGCTCACGGGACTCAGCCAGCGGGGAAAGGTCAGTGAGCATACGGCAGCCGTGAAGTTTCACTTCCGTCAGCGGCATACCGCGCAGCACTGATATGTCCGAGATCGGCGCGCCCGCTGCGTGGAACGACTTGAGTTGCATGCCCTTCAAACGGCTCAAGTCCGAAACGTTCGTGCCATAAAACCAAAGCCGTTCCAACGGCATGCCGCGAAGCGGCGCCAGATCACTGATGCCGGTATTGCCGACGTTCAACCTTGCAATCGGCGCCCCTTTGAGCGGTTCGAGGCTCACCATCCTGACTCCGTGAAAGCTTGCGTCCCACCCCCCGGCTCCAAGCCGGGTGACGGCAACCGGTTTGATGCCTTCTTTTTCGAGCCTTCGGAGCCATGCCCGCTCGTCGTATTCCTTCCAAAACTGCGCCGCGGTCTTATCCGGCTTGTGCGGTGGTAAACTCGTTTCCTTGAAACTGAGCAATTCCAAGTTCGGTAATGCGCGGAGAAACTCAAAGTCCCGTGCATTCGGAGGGAGAGTCAGCGATTTAAGTGCCTTCGTTCCTGCGAGTGGCGAGAGATCGGATAGCTGCTGGCAATCCTGCAACTTCAAAATCGTGAGCGGCATGCCGCGCAGAACCGAAATGTCTTTGACCGCCGTCCTCGCCATATTGAGGAATTCCAATTTCGCGCCGCTTAGCGGTCCAAGATCCGTGATCCTCGTGTCATAAATCCAGAGCTGTCTTAGCGGCATGCCGCGAAGCGGCCCAAGATTGGAAACAGCCGTATTCCCAAGGCCCAGGCTAGCTATCGGTGCTCCTCGGATGGGCTCCAAATCGGCGACCGGTGTATCCTTGAGATCCACCGAATAGGCCCCATCGGCGAGTCGCTTGATTTCTTTCGGCGGGGAAGCTGATTCTTGAAGGCGCCGCTGCCACGGCTGCTGCTCGTACTGCGCCCAGAACTCGACAGCCTTTTGGGAAGGGGCTCCGCCGGGGAGGCTCTCGTAAGAGAGTTCTTCCAATGCGGGCAATTTTTTCAGCCCTTCAACGTTGCGGGCTCCAGCGGGAAGCGTGAGCCGCTTCAACGTGGGACAGGAAAGCAACGGGCGCACATCCGTCACGGGCGTGCCATTGAGCTGCAAATCCTCGAGAGGCATGCCCGCCAGTACCGCAATATCCTTCACCTTCGTGTTCATCAGCAGGAGGCCTGTGAGCTTTTTTCCGCGAAGTGCTTCAAGGCTTTCGAGACTCGTCGAAGATGCATCGAGATATTCGAGGTTTACGCACTCTGCCAGGGGCGAGAAATCGGTGACGTTGGTCCGATAGATCTGCAGGCGTTTCAGCGACCGCCCAAGCGGACTCGATCGAAGCGGGCTTAAGTCGCTGATCGCATTCGCTCGGGCATCCAGTGTCTCGAGGGAAAGTGCGGAAAGCGGACGCAAGTCGGTCACTTTGGTCCAGCCGATGGACAGGTTCCGCAGCGGCAGACTTTGAAGCCCGGACAGGTCAGCAACGGAAGAGTTAGTGAGGGAGAGACCGCTAATGGGCGCCCCTCGCAGCGCCGAGAGATCGGTAAACTTCGGGTCGGCACATTTTACGTTCCATGTTCCGTCCGCCTCTCGCTTCGGCTCGTCGATCTTCACTCCGCTGGCGCGCAGCGCGTAAAGCCAGTTCTGCGAGTCGTAGCTCTTCCAAAATTCCTCCGTTGTCTCCGCCGCCTCGAAATCCTTTCCATATTTGAAGCTGAGCCGCGTGAGGTTTGGGAAGGCGCGGAGAAACTCGAATGCTTTCGCATTCGGTGGCAGCGTCAAGGTGGTGAGGGTCTTGACCTCGCGGAGCGGAGAGAGATCGGTCAATTCGGTGCAGCCGTGCAGCTGGAGACGAGTGAGCGGCATGCCACGCACTACGGAGATATCGGCCACCTTCGTTCCGCTGATTTGCAGGTCATTTAAGGCTGCGGCGGCAATCGGCTCCAGGTTGGTGACTTTCGTGTTAAAGATCTGCAAGAGCTTGAGCGGCATCCCGCGCAACGGCTCGAGGCTGCTCACCTGCGTGTTCCCGATGTACAGGCTGCTAATCGGCGCGCCTCGCAAAATGTCGAGATTGGTGATCGGAACTTTATTGAAGTTCACCACCCACGTGCCGTCCTCCTGCCGCACAAGCGGCTCAGGCTTCAATTCGGATTTTGCAAGCCGCGCGATCCACGGATTTGCATCGTACTCCTTCCAAAACTGGTCCGCCGTGGTGATCGGATCATATGGCGCGACTCCCGAACGATTATAGGCGAGCCGGCGCAACTTCGAAAGCCCGCGCAGGGGGGTGAGATCCGGAACATCACAGGGGATGGTGAGTTGATCCAGTTCCCGCAGATCTTTTAGAACGCTGACGTCGGTAATGCTCTTGCAACGCTCCAGGAAGAGGCGCTTCAGCGGCATCCCAAGCAGTGGCGAGAGATCCTTCACTTTGGTGTCATAGAGGTAGAAATCCTCCAAGGGCATGCCGCGAAGCGGGCTCAGGTCGACGACAGGACTTCCAGCGATGTCGAGGACTCGCAGCGGCAAGCCTTGCAGCGGCGACAGATCCGTGGACCTGCACTGGGGAAGCCGGAGCTCGCTGATGGGCGCGCCTTTGAAAACCGACAGATCGCGCAATGGTTGACCGCTCTCGACGCCAACCGAGTAGGTCTCGTTCGGAAGCTTCATCACGAAGAACGTGACGCCGCTCGCGCGCAGCCCCGGGACAAAGCTCTGCTCCCGATCCCAATCCCGCCAGAACACCTCCTTGGAGCCGGTCGCCGCATAGCCCATCTGGTTCATGATCTCCGATCCGATTTGGCGCAAACGCGGATGGTTCCGCAGGGCTCCGATTGCGGCGTATTCTTCCGCCGGCAAACTTCTATACTGCGATGGGAGGAGCAGGAGCTCGAGCGACTTGATTTCAGAAAGAACGGCGAAGTTCCGGGCATCCACGCATCCCCAGAGCGCCAGTTCCTTCAGCGGCTTGCCGCGGAACACGGCCAAATCCGGGATGCGACTGTGCTGCAGGTAGCACTTCTCCAGCGGAAGTTTTGCCAGCGGCGTGAAGTCCAGCACCGGTGTGCGCGTCAGATCGATCATCTTCACGGGCATCCCGACCAGCGGGGAGAGATCAGCGACACGGGTGAAGCCAAGGTTCATTTCTTCCAACGGCATGTGCCGGATTGGCGTGAGGTCAGTCACCGCACACTGGGAGAAGTTGACGCTCTTCAGCCGAAGCCCGCTCAGCGGGGAAAGGTCTGTGACTTGACTCCCGGGAATGTAGAGCGTCTCCAGCGACTTCATGTCGCGAAGTGGCGTCAGGTCCGACACGCCGGTCCCGCTCAATTCGAGCCGGTCGAGCTTCAGCTCGCGCAGAGGCGCGATAACCTTCAGCTCCGCGCAGCCGGAAAGGTTCAAAGCGGCAAGTGGCGCGCCGGCCAGTGGCGCCAGATCAACCACCTTGGTGCCGCTCAGGTCTAAAGCGAGTCGCCCGTCTTCGCGCATCGTCAGCCGCTTATCCAGCGGACGCTCGGTGGAAACGGGAAGATCCCGCAACCGCGCGGTCCAATGCTCGAGCAAGAGCTTCTTCTCTTCCCCCAGCATCCGCGCGACCGGGATCAATTCCGCTACCGGGCGCTGCTGCTGTTGGATCGCGAGGTGCAGCTTCGCAAGGCTCTCGCGGGTCAGTTCGCCATCTTCCGCCGACTTTGCGGCGAGAAGTTCGTCACAGAGCTTTGCCGAGGCCTCCGCCCGGGCGTGTCCCGGCGCCAGGCGCAGTGCTTCACGATAGACGGTCGCCGCCTCGCTCAACTGATTCCGCTTCGCCTGCGCCTGCAGCAGGTCTGCTTTGGCCACGAGGTAATCCGCAACATCCGGGCGCAACTGGAAGGCGTAGTTGAGCTTCTCGATCGCTTCCTCGTAGCGCTCTTTTGCCGCAAGCGCGCGGGCCTGCTCCGCAAAGGCCGGAGCCGTCGCGCGGAGTTCATCGAGGGCTGCGACGGCGCGGTGTTCAGCCTTCCGGGTCTGGACGAGTTGCCAGGCGGTCGCGGCCATGCCCACCAGGATGGATACGGCGATCCCGGTGGCAGCCAGGAAGGCGAGCTTGTTCCGCTTGATGAGCTTGCTGATCAGGTAAGCCGCCGTGGGCGGTCGGGCGATCACCACCTCGTTGCGCAAGTGCCGCTGGAGATCCGCCGCGAGGCCGTTTGCCGTCTCATATCTGCGTTTCCGATCTTTCTCCAGGCACTTCATCACAATCCAGTCGATGTCGCCGCGCAACGCGCCCGGGAGCTTTCCCGCATCCGTGTGCCGCCGCTTCGCTGTGGTGGTGAGCTCGTTTCCATCCAGTGTTTTCAGCCGCGCCGAAGGCTTGGGCGGGGCCACCTCCCGGATGAGCCGGCGAATCTCGTCCATGCCGGCCCGCGCCATCGTGGACGTATCGAGCGGCGTCTTGCCGGTGAGCAGTTCGTAGAGCAGCACGCCCAAACTGTAGATGTCACTGCGCGTGTCGATATCCAGCGACGTCATCTCCGCCTGCTCCGGGGACATATAGAGCGGCGTGCCGATCATCTGCTCGAACTTGGTGAAAAGCGTTGCCTCGGAGAGGTGCCCTTGCGTTGCCTTTGCCACGCCGAAGTCGATCACCTTCGGCACTGGCTCGCCGTCATTGATCGTGACGAGGATGTTCGAGGGCTTGAGATCGCGGTGAATGATTCCCTTTTGATGCGCGTGCTGCACCGCCTGGCAGACGTGGATGAACAACTCCACGCGCTCGTCCGTCGAGAGCTCCTGCTCGTCGCAATACTCCGTGATTTTGATCCCGCGCACCAACTCCATCACGAAGTAAGGGCGTCCGACGGGAGTCGCTCCCGCGTCGAATACCCGCGCGATGTTCGGGTGATCCATCAGCGCCAGCGCCTGACGCTCCTGCTCGAAGCGGGCGACCACCTCCTTCGTGTCCATGCCGAGCTTGATGATCTTCAGCGCCACGCGCCGCTTTACCGGCACGCTTTGCTCCGCCATCCACACCGTTCCGAAGCCGCCTTCGCCGATCCGCTGCAGCAGCTTGTAATGGCCGATCGTGTCGCCCGGCTCCTCGGGCTTCAGGCGGGCACACTCCGCCTCCACGTCGGGTGAAGCCGCCGGATTCGGCTCCAAGAAACTGCCGGCTTCGTCGTGCGCGCGCAGCAGTTCATCAACTCGCGCGCAGAGGCTCGCATCGCCATCGCAGGCTGATTCCACAAATCGCCAGCGCTCTTCTCCGGGAGGCTGCACCTTGGCCCGGTTGAAGACGTCGATCTCTCGATCGGTGCTCGGGTTCAGATCGCTCATCGCGATGGATGCCTGATTAAGGTTAATGGTGAATGAAGAGGGAGCGATGGAATTCTTGGCGTTTGCCGCAGATTGCACACGAGCTGAGGCCCCGGAACGGCCAGGGCCTCAGCCGTGTTTCGTCTATTGGAGTTCCTTCATTTCGGCTGCGCGCTCACCGCGTTCGATGCAGGGCTTTCCAGCCCGATCGTGTTCACCGCAGTCACCACGTAGCGATAGGGAGTCTTCGAGGAGACCGAGTAGTCGGTCCAGGTGAGACCCGGCAGGATGTTCGCGACCATCACATACGCTCCGCCATTGGTGGACCGGTAAACTCGATTCCGCTGGATCTCCGGGCTCGTGGACTGGCGCCACGTGAGCGTCACCCTCGCATGGGATGCCTTCGCCGCGAGACCCGTCGGGGCCAGCGGCGCAGCCAGGGGCTTCGCGCTTGTTTCGTTCGAATTGGCGCTCTCCCGCGCGTCATCCAGTGCCGTCACGACATAGTAGTAGCGGATTCCGTTTGCCGCCGTTTGATCGAGGTAGTTCGTCCCGCTCACCCCGGCGGCGATCGTCGTGTAAGGCCCGCCGCTCGTGGTGGAACGTTTCACATTGTAAGCCGTCGCCACCGCCACCGAATTCCAGGCGAGCGACACGACCTTGTCTCCCGCCTGGCTATAAAGTCCCGTCGGC
>CBHXZU010000268.1:0-7802 GCA_966125105.1 uncultured Prosthecobacter sp. | reverse complement strand
CGGCACAAGTCCATCACCACCGGCACTCCACGAAGAAACTTTTCCTCGCCACCGCGCCATCCTCGCCCCTTCATTGCGACGATTTTCCTAAACGATTTATGGCAGACGAACCGCAAGTGCCGGCCCAGCCCGAGGGTGCCGGCCACCCCGCTAAGAAGAAGCCCGCCCCCGTGAATCTCGCAATGGTCGAAGCTGCTGAACGCGGCATCGACCTTAGCCCAACTCCTTCGCCGAAAGAGGCCAGCAAGCCGGCGAAAGCCGCCGAGCCGCCAGTACCGCCGGCCCCTCCAGCGCCTGCTGCGGCGAAGCCGACGCCGGAACCGACACCCGCAGCTGCTGCCCCCACCGCCGCTGCCGCCGAGGAACCGGCGCCCGCAGAGTCCGCCGGGGAAGAGCCGCCCGCGCCCAGCAGCGAGGCCGCTCCCGCAGGTGAGACGGAAGTCTCCGCCATTCCCACCGAAGCGCTCGCGCAACTCGCCGACACTGCGTCGAAAAAACGCCTCTCGCCTTCCGATGAAGACAAAGCCACCGCGCTGCTCCGCGGATGCCTCAGCACCGGCGATACCGGCGCCGCCCTCGCCGCGATGCCCAAGCTGCCGTGGATCCTCGGCGTCCGGGCAATCGAGCAGGCCTGGCCGCAACTTTCTCCGGAAGGAAAGACCCAGCTCCTCGAACAACTCGCTGCGCTTCAAAGTGAGCACGCCATCCGCCTGCGCCTCAGTGTCGCGCGTTCGCTTGCCAAGATCGATCCGCCCGTGGGCGTCGAGCTGGCCGGAGCGGTATGTCGAGCGATTTGGGATGCGGAGAAAGGCGCGCTTTCGACCGATCATTCCAAGCTGATCGGAAATGTTTTCATCGGCCGTGGGAAACCGTGGGTCATCCAGCTCGCCCTCGATGGCCTTCCATCCGAGGACGCGCAGGCGATCGTCTCCGCCGTGGTCTTCAGCGCGTTCAACGTGAACAACCCGCCGATCACCCAGCTCAGCATCCTGCGTTACGCGGGAGCGCGGCTCGGTGAATTGCATCCGAATCTCCTCGCGATGGTCGCTCGTGGAATTGGCCGCTGGAGCGGCAAGTGGCAGGATTCCCTGCGCAAGGAAGTGCAGAATCTGCCCGAGGCGATCTCCGCAGCCATGAAGTCGCCGCGTGGCGGCAAGCCCGAAGCCTCGGAAGGTGGCAAGCCCGCCGCGGAAGCCACCGCGGAAGGCGCAAGTGCTGGCGACCACGAAGAAGGCGAAACCCCGCTTCCTCCGGCGCTGGAAGAGAAGCTGAAGCTCGCGGTGGAAAGCGGGGATGCGGAAGCCGTGGAAGCCGTTACGCTCGAGGTAAACGCCTGGCGCGATGCGCAGGCTGTCGCGCAGAAAGAAGCTGCGGAAAAGCCGCAGAAAACCGAGGAGCCGGCGGAAGAATCCGAGCGCCGCGGCGACAAAAAGCGCCGGGGCCGCGATCGCGATCGTGACCGGAACGAGCGGCCCAGCGAGCGCAAAGAGCGCCCGGTCTATGTTTCGCGCGAGCAGGAAGCCGCCGCGAAAGGAGGCGCCGCTTTCAATCTCAGCTCCGTGCTGAAACAGATCGAGAGCCAGTTCTCGCAACTCCGCAGCGAACTCGCGAGCACCCAGGCAAAACTCCGCAAAGCCGAGTCGGCTCCCGCGCGCAAGCCCGTGGACCGCGTCGTCCTTTCCGTCGAAGAGGCCAATCTCAGCCCCGATGAGCTCAAGCGTCTCGTCCTGCAACTCGAGCGCCGGAACAGCGAACTGCAGACGCGAGTGGAAGAGTTGCTGGCCGACAGCGAAACCCGAGCGCTCGCCACGGCCGCCGATGCCGACATCACTGTTCAATTCCGCACGCTACTGAAGTTGAAGCTGCAGGAGGATTACAGCGACTACCTTGCGCTCGAGAAGAACCTGCCCGAGTTTGTCGTGCAGCAACATTACCGCGCCTTGATTCGCCACGTCTTCGGCGTGCTGCGCGATGAAGGCGTGAGCCTCGAAGGCGATCTGCCGCCGCCACCGCCGGAGCCTCTCCCTCCGCCGCCGCCACCACCAGTGATCGACGATGAAGAGGACGAGGAGGAATCAGCGCTGGATCAACTCGACGCCGAGCCGGATTCCGAGTCAGCCGAGGCCGATGCACCCGAAACCGACGCCACTGACGCAGACGCCGACGCCGAGTCCGCCGACGATGAATCAGAAGGCGGCGAGCTGACAGACGGCATCAATGGCGACTCCGGGGAAGGCGGTGAAGCGTCGGAGGAAGACCCCGAGGATGGCGAACGCCAGTCCGAGATCAACGGCGACCACGCACCCGAAGAACCCGCTTCACCCGAGGACGCAGTGTCTGAGGAAGACCGCGGTCCCGACGAAGAAAAAACGGAGCCGAAATCGCCCGAGCGCTGAGTCAGAAACCGTCTGAGAATCTGTTCGGTACTTTCAGTGCCTACCAGGCGCGGTGTGACGGATTACGCGGACGCGTTGCATCGTACAGCCTGGGGGGACGGCGTCGCGTGAGGCGGCACCCACGGGAGAGTCATCACGGACTCCTGCCCCCTGTCCTCCGTCCTCGCCGCCTCAGTACGGCTTCGCAATAATCCGCCGCTCCGGGTTCGTCGCCCCAGCCTCGCGGTAAATCGGCGCTGGCGTCATGCTCAGCAACTCATATCCCCGCAAGCGAAACTCCGGGTAAAACCCATTGCTTGCCGGTTCATAAACCGTCTGCCCCGTGAAATCTCCGATCAGCTTGTACTCGTAGTTGTTATCCGATCCGATCGCCGCGTTTTGCCGGTCCGGAGCAAGCTTGGCGTTCTCGTTCATCATCACCATCTTAGCGGTGGTCCACGGCGAACCCGCCTCCCTGACGTAACCCCAGAACTTGTAATCTTTTTTGTAATAACGCCGGCCGACAAAATAACCTCCCCTTGGCTCCTGGTTGATCGACGCTGCCATCGCCGCGCGCGACGTCCCGGAAGCCGGGGTTGAACCATCAGCCGTCGTGCAACTCGTAAATGAAATGGTCGCGAGCGAGGCGCAAAGCAAAGGGAAAACCTTCATCACTCCCGCCTCTACTTCACTCCCGGATTTCGCGCAACTGTCCGGTGATTACGCCGGAGTAACGAGAAGTTCCCCTCGAAAAGAGAAGCGCCACGAGGCCGAAGCCCCGTGGCGCTGATGATCTCAAATGGTGCTCACGTGAGTACGCGAGCTTTGTTCGCGGATTAGAGCGCGTACGGGATGGTCGGCGGAATGATCGGCGGGAAGATGTCCGGCGGAAAAATCACCGGTGGCTCTTCAATGATCACTTCCTGTTTCTCGACGTAGCCGTGCGAACGCCCGTCGCCCTTCACGCTGAATCCCTGCACGGTATTCTGCTCCTGCAGCCAGATCGCCTTGAAGCTGCGCGCCGCGCTTCCGCGGTAACGCGACCCCGTCAGCTCACCGGTCTTGTCGTTGAACCGGCAGCGCAAGCCCAGCGAGCGCTGTTCGTCCGTCGTCGACATGTCATAGAATACCGGCGCCACGCTAACCAAGCCGGTCGCGATGAACGACGCCTCGCCCTCGAAGTCGAAACGCAGGTTTAGCTCACCCGGCAGCGAGCGCTCGTAACGACTGCCGATCACCGGGCCCCACACTTCGAACCCTTGCGGATACAGCGAGAGAGCGCCCACTGGAGCTTCCCAATGGAACTCGCCCGAAATCGATCCCGCTTTATTCGAGCGGTCGAGCGTGAACAGGCCGCTGAGGTTTCCGCGCGCCGCGGTCTTATAGATGCCGGTGTAGGTGTGGAACTCGGACACCTCGGGATATTCCGTCGACGTCGTGCTTTCCGGGTTGGTCTCCTCGATTGAAGTCAACGTGTAGACGGGCTCGTTATGGCAATCCGGGCGCACCAAGTGGCTCGAAGCGGTCACGGCTGTGCCCTCCGCGGTGCGACCCGCGACGCGCACGCGGCCATCCTTGCCCACAGTAATCGTGGCGTAGCCGACACCCATCGGGGTCTGCTGCTCCGAAGTCGACGTCAGGCTATAGATTTCCGGTTCCCAATCGTTGCCGCGGAAGACCGCGGTATACGTTCCGGCCACGGTTTCGGGCGCCGGCTTCTTGCTGCTGTAGCGCGCCGGCTTCAACTCGAGCGTGTTCTCCATCGCGCTCACCATGAGAACGGATTCTCCCGCGCCGTTCACCTCGACCGCGACGGTGGCCGGGATCGTCACGCCCTTCACGCCGCGGAAACTAACCTCTGCGGTGCGCCCCGTGAGCGGGAACGTGGCACGGTAGGTCTGGCCGGCGATGTAAAGCGCCGCCGTGACGTTGCCCTTCGCGGAGACTTTGAAGTCGCCCTGTCCATAAGCATTGCCACCGCTGTACTGGCGGTTGTTCACGCTCGGCATCGGATCGACAACTGCAACGTTGCGCGTGACGGTGCTCGTGTTGCCTTTCTCGTCGGATGCCGTGTAGGTCAGCGTGTAGTTGCCGACGGTATTTGTATCAACCGATCCCGTGACGTTGACACCGACCCAGGCGTTGACCGTGTCGTAAGCCGAGTAGCCCGGATCGGAAAAGTCGCTGCCAACCGCGATCGTGAGGTCCGTGCTGCACTGGTTGCTGCCGAGATAGATGGCCGGAGCCGTCGTGTCCTGAACAAGCACAGTAAAGCTCCCCTTCGTGCTCAATCCGCCGCTGTCCTGCGCGGAAACCTGCACGATCGTTTCACCCAGACCGAAGAAGCTGCCACTCACCGGGTTCGAATTCGCCACCGGCGCGACCTCGTCCTCGAGGTCCGAAGCGCTCACGTTGAAGTATACTTGCGCGCCGCCCGTCTGGTTTGCTTCGACGATCATCGGCGAGGTCGGAATGTTCAGCGTCGGCGGAGTATTCTCCGGAGCCGCGGGCTCATCGAGGGAGATGTAGACCGTTCCACCATTATCCAACACGACTCCCTCGTAAGGCCAGCGCAACATCATGCCTTCGCCCCACCAGTTGTAGAGATTAAAGGAACTGGGATCCTCCGAGTAATAAGTGCCGAGGTTAAGAAAGTTCTGACCCACCCACATCTCGCTACGATCGAACGAGAACGCGAGGTCTCCGTAGAGCACGGACCCACCCTCTACCTGGACGCGCGTGCTGAGAAGCTGATGGCTCGGATTATAGAACGACACGCTCATGTCCCAGATGTCGGCCTGCGTGATGTTGCCGGTGAGTTCCGACGGCGCAGTGAGCGTGCCGGTCATGGTGTAGCCATTGGTCCCTTCCCAGCTCAGCTTGTAGGTCGTAAGGTCCAACGTCGCCTGCGCGGGTTGGATCATCGAGCCAAGCGCCAGGGCACCGAAAGCGCCGAGGCTGATTGCGCGAAATGCGCGACTGATACGGGTAGTAAATGAAGGCGCGCCAGAGCGCGCCGAACGATATGATTGCATTTTAATTATGTAAAAAAGCAGCGCGGAGTTGCGCCGCGAAGAGAGCCCTCGTCTCACGCCATTGAACGCCAGCCTTGAGCTCGGCGCGGGGGTTTAGCAGCGGCGGTGCCACATTTGTTACGGCGCGCTGCGATCGGCTCAAAATACCAAATAGTCCGGTTGCGACGCGGGAACCCTACTGGCCCCCTCTTCCGTACTTTTCCCCGCCAAGTATGCGCAGTTTCACGGATTAGCCGGTTTCCAGCCTTCCCGCGTTCCTCTCAACGCTGCAAAAGCGCACGAAAACCGTTCCCGCGCAGTCATTGCGCGGTTTCGTGAATCGCTCTATTCCGCCCCCGCTCGAACTCGCGCCACCAAAGCCGGCTGCCGCTCGAGCTGCTCCGTCAGTGCCTCGATCGCATTCAACGTCGGTGGACTGATGTGATGCTCCATGCCTTCCACGTCATGGAAGATTGTCTCCTCATCCAGGCCAAAGAGCCGCAGGAAATCAGTGAGGATCTTGTGGCGGCGCGTGATGTTTTTCGCGAGGGCCTCTCCGGAAGCCGTCAACGCCAGGCCCCGATACTTCTCGTATTTCAGCAGGCCCTCCCCATCGAGCCGCTGCACCATGTTCGTCACGCTCGCCTGCGAGATCTTGAGACTCTGGGCAATGTCCACGACGCGCGCATAGCCCTTCGTGTTGATCAGCTCGAGGATGCGCTCGAGGTAATCCTCCACCGCCGCGGAGTTCCGGGCGACGGGCTTTGCTTTTTTCGGGACAGCCATGTCCCCGCACTTATCCCTGCAGCGCTTCCCACCGTCAAGAAACCGCGAAGAATGCTTCGCGACCAAAGCAAACTTAGTCTGGACTAATTCTGTTATTGACCGCTGAAGTTCTGAGCCTAGGATGCTTTCCATGAAGCTCCGGGCTTTTCTTTGCACCCTCGTTGCGTTTGCCGCCTCGCTCGTGCCGCTGCACGCCGCCGGAAAACCCAAGGTCATTGCCACCACTTCGATGCTGGCCGATCTCGTTCGGACGGTCGCCGGAGATCGCGTGGAAGTGCGCGGGCTGATGGGTCCGGGTGTCGATCCGCACCTTTACAAGCCGACTGCTGGGGACGTCGCCACGCTCCAGCAGGCCCAACTCATCATTTACAACGGGCTGATGCTCGAGGGCCAGATGGGTGAACTGCTCGGGCGCCTGTCCAAGGGACGTCCGGTCGTCGCGGTGGGAGATAGCCTGCCGGCCGATCGCCTGCTCCGGCCGGACGGCGCCGGCCACCACCCTGACCCTCACATCTGGGGAGATGCTGACTTGTGGTCGAAGTGCGTGGCGCCCGTCGCGAATGCGCTGAGCGCCCTCGATCCTGCGGGAACGGCGGAATACAAACTACGCGCGGAATCGCACGCCGAGGAACTTTTGAAGCTGCATGCCTGGGCCAAACAACGCGCCCAGGAAATCCCCGAAGGAAAGCGCATCCTCGTCACCAGCCATGACGCCTTCAATTACCTCGGCCGCGCTTACGGATTCCAGGTCATCGGCGTCCAGGGCATTTCCACCGTCGCGGAAGCCGGGCTCGCGGACATCGTGAAAATCACCGACTACATCCGTCAAAAAGGCATCAAGGCCATCTTCGTCGAGAGCAGCGTCCCTCGCGCGACGATCGATCGCATCAGCCGGGACTCCGGCGCAAAGATTGGCGGCGAGTTATTTTCCGACGCCACGGGCACGCTCGGCAAAACCCAGACGGTAAATGGAGAAACCTATGACGAAGGCACCGTCGTCGGCATGCTCAAGCACAACATCAACACCGTCGTGGAGGCGCTGAAATGATGAAGCCCTTGTGCGGTCTGCTCTGCGGAGCATCGGCCGCTTTCGGAGCTGAGGATCCCGCAGATAAATCGCGCTACACGCTCTTCAATCCGACGCCGGCCAGTCAGCTCCGTGAGATGAGCACGGATCGTCCCGACACGACGGAAAGCGCGTACTCGGTCGATGCCGGGCATCTGCAAATCGAGATGGATATGGCCGCCTACACCCGCGACCGGCACACGGAAGACCGGGACGGCGGTTTCGAGAGTTGGAGCTTCGCGAACACGAACATCAAGCTGGGCCTCACCAACTGGGCCGACCTCCAGGTCGTGGTCCCAGTTCATGAGAACGTTCACCGCGGACCACGCGGCTTTGGTGACATCACGATCCGGCTGAAAGCGAACTTGTGGGGCAACGACCGCGGAGACACCGCGCTGGCGGTGATGCCATTCATCAAGATTCCTTCGGCTGACGACGAACTCGGAAACGGCGAAGTGGAAGGCGGCTTGATCACTCCCTTCGCCGCCAGCCTGCCGGGAGATTGGGGCTTCGGCGCGATGTTCGAAGTCGATTTCCTCGCGGACGACGACGGGCCGGGTC
>CBHXZU010000267.1:0-7809 GCA_966125105.1 uncultured Prosthecobacter sp. | reverse complement strand
GGAGCTGGAGTTTCGTTGGTGACGCTTCCAGCGCGACAATGTCTGCAGTGCTGCCGGAGTTTTCCGCTGCCGAAATCGAGCCAGTGAGCGCGGCAAGCAAGGCGCCAGTGAGCGCAGCAAGCAAGGCGCCAGTGAGCGCAGCAATCCTGGACATCTGCTTCTTCATCGAGCCGACGTGGTTGAAGTTCCCGCGATGCTGACGTTGATCGCGATCTTGCCGTCCTTGTTCCAACCGATGACGCGACCATCCTGCGTTCCCGCAAACACGCGATCGCCTGTCGCGCAGATGCTGCAAAGTCCGGTGTCGGCGGCCTCGAACCGGCGCTCGCTTGCCGAGTCGGAACTCTGCGCTCCGCTGTGCGGTTTGAAATCAGTGTACCGGACTAAGGTGCCGGATTCCGTTGCGGCAAAGACTCCGCCGCTTACCCAGGTCGCGCCGGTCACTGCGGCGTTGTGTTTGCCGAGCAGCATCACTTGCTCGCGCGTCTTTACGTCCCAGCCCTTCAATTGCTGATCCGCGCCGCCAGACACCAATTGCGCGCCATCCGGGGAAAAGCGCGCGGCGAGCACTTGCGTCGTGTGCGCCTCAAGTCGCGCGACCTCCTTGCGCGTCGCGAGTTCCCATAGCTTCACGAGTTTGTCCGCGCCCGCGGTGGCCATGGTTTTTCCATCCGGGCTCAAGGCGAAGTCTCCGATCAGGTCCGCGTGCGCAGTCCAGCTTCCATCGCGCGCGCCGGACTTTACGTCCACGAGGTGCACGCTGCCGCGCTCGCCGATGCAGCCATCCGCGATGATCAGCTTGTCGCTGCCCGGGGTGAAGCGCAGGGCCGTGATGCGATCGGTCAGTTCATCGCGAAGCACGCGCTCGGCGGACAGTTCAGCCGCATTCCACAACACCGCGCGACGGAAGGCACCGGTGGCGATCCTCGCGCCATCGGGACTCCACGCGAGGCTCTGGATTGCATCCGGATGCGCGCTGGCGCTCCCTAGCAGGGTGAGCGACTTTTCGCCCACTTCGTAAACGCTTAAGTGATTGCCGCAACCAACCGCCAGGCGCCGGCCGTCGGGCGAGAGGTCCATCGCGAAGACCGGCTGATACGCGGAGGGAAGAGGAGCGAGCGTGACTGGGCGCGGCTTGGAAATCAGCGCATCCGCATCCCATGCGGCGCCGGCTTTTACCCATGCGGTGAGCTTTGCAACCTGTTCCGCGGGAAGCTGCTTCTTCGGCGGCATGTGCGGATCGGCGTCTTCGGCGAGCGAAGTGATGATCGCGCTCTTATCGGGTTCTCCGGGGATAACCGCAGACCCACTGTCCCCACCTTTCAGCAAGCGCTCTTGGGAAGTCATCACCAAGCCACCCTTCGCCTTCTCTTCATTGTGACAACTGAAGCAGCGGCTCTTCAGCAATTGCATCGCCTCCGCAGTCGCTGGATCGGCGGCGCGAGCGCTCACGCAAGCAAGCGCCGCAACAAACGCCAGAATTTGCAGGGTAGGAAATCGCACCCCAAGTCAACCAGCGAGCCCCTCGCGCCTTAACTGGAAATGACGGCTCGGAATTGAACCACGGAGACCGCGGAGTTCACGGACACAGTCACAGGCCTGAGACCCTCTCCGTAACGCGATTTCCAATCCCCCGAACGCTCCAAAAGAATTGGCGAGCGCGCGTGCGAGGGGAGCATGGGCCTCAGGCCCGTAACGGGAGAGCCGACCAAGCATGGGGCGCAACATTGCGGGAGCGCTTCAGAATGAGACACGTTCATTGAGGCTGGCGCAGGACGGAGGTTTCTTCCCGGCAAGTCATCCTACTCATTTTGCGATGACCCCACTTACGGGCCGGAGGCCCATGCTCCCCTTGTTGCGGCTTCGCCGCACTAGGCTCTCCGTGGTTCACAGCCCTCATCCCGCGTACGCTTTCTCGAGCGCAGCGATCTCGAGCTTCTTCATTTGCATCAGCGCGCTCATGGCGCGTTGCGAACGCGGGTCGGCTGGATCGCTCAGCATGCCTGGCAGCATCTTCGGCACGACCTGCCACGAGAGCCCGAACTTGTCCTTCAACCAGCCGCATTGTTGCGCTTCTGGATCTCCGCCGGCGCCGAGCTTCTCCCAGTAGTAATCGATCTCCGCCTGGTCCTCGCATTCGATTTGAAAGGATACCGCTTCGCTGAACTTGAAAATCGGACCGCCGTTTAGCGCGGTGAACGATTGGCCGTTGAGCTCAAAAGCCACGGTCATCACTGAGCCGGGCGGACGACCGTGAATTTCCTTCCCGGCTTCGCCGTAGCGAGCGATGTCCGTGATCTTCGCGTTTTCAAAGATGCTGACGTAAAAGTTCGCGGCTTCTTCGGCTTGGTCGTCGAACCACAAGCAGGGGCTGATCTTCGAGAGCATAGGATTTGGAGTGTTGTTGCACTTCTCGACGAGCGGAAGCGCTTCCTTAGGACAACGGAGGCGGACTTTTTCGCAATCTGAACGGTTTCCTGGACGGGCTGATCTCGATCGACTGGAAGCCAGGACGCGCGCTGGGCCTTCAACTTCCAACGTTACGCCGAGGAGAGGCCGGTTGAAGCTTCGCGACCGCCTTCTGGCTCGGCTCAACGTCCAACTTCCAACGCCCAAGGATTAGTGAGCGCCTGCGACGGATTGTTTTCGAACGCAGGCGACTGGCCGCGGTCGATTCGGTCGTGACGATTGCCGGCACGCTGGACGTCTTGGATTCCCCGCGTCAAAAAGCGTCCATGCGTGCCTTCGCTCTCCTTCTCGCGCTGCTTTGCGCGGCATCGGCTGCCGATCGCAAACCGAATATCATCTTCATCCTCGCGGACGATCTCGGCTACGGCGAACTGGGCTGTTTCGGGCAGAAGCAAATTGCGACTCCGAATCTCGATCGCATGGCAGAGGAAGGTATCCGGTTCACCCGTTTCTACGCCGGTTCCACCGTGTGTGCGCCGTCGCGCTCGGTCCTGATGACCGGGAAGCACACTGGTCACACCCGCGTGCGCGGGAATGCCGGCAAGCTCAACCAGGATGCGCAGACCCTGCGGAAGGAAGACTTGTCCATGGCAGAGGTTCTGAAAGGCGCCGGGTATTCCACCGCGCTGATCGGCAAGTGGGGTCTCGCCTATGAAGGCAGCCAGGGTGTGCCGACGAAAAAGGGCTTCGACTATTTCTACGGCTACCTGGATCAGACCCACGCGCATAATCCCTACCCGCCTTTCATCATGCGCAACGAAGAGCGCGTGACTCTGCGAAACAAGCTTGTGGAAGGCAGTGGCAAAGGGGCGGCGGAAGGATCGGGAATTGCCGAGGAGCCTCTCGATTTCGTGCCGGATCTGATGGCGGAGGAAGCGTTGAGCTTCGTGCGCAAGAACAAGGAGCGCCCGTTCTTCCTTTTCTGGTCGCTCGTCACCCCGCACGCGAACAACGAGGGCACGAAGCATGGCCGCGGACAGGAAGTGCCGGATCTGGGAGCGTATAAAGACAAGGACTGGTCGCAGCCGGACAAGGGGCACGCCGCGGTGATCTCGCGCCTCGATGCGGATGTCGGTCGCATGCTCGGCCTGATCAAAGAACTCGGCCTCGACGAGAACACGCTGGTTGTTTTCAGCAGCGACAACGGCCCCCACAAAGAAGGTGGAAACAGCCCGGATTTTTTCCAATCAAGCGGGGCGTACTCGGGCATCAAGCGCAGCCTGAAAGATGGCGGCATCCGTGTTCCGACGATTGCGAGGTGGCCGAAGACGATTGCCCCCGGTGTGATGGTCTCGACCGCGTTTTGGTTTGCGGACTTGCTGCCGACGTTCGCCGAAGTGGCGCATGCCGAACCCGGGGTGGTGAAGGGAGCTGATGGAATCAGTTTCGCCGAGTTGTTGCGTCGCTCGACCTTTCGGCCGCCGATTCGCAAAACGTTCTACTGGGAGTTTCACGAGGGCGGATTCTCCCAGGCCGTGCTGATGGATGAGCAATGGAAGGCGATCCGGCTGAAACGGAAGGACGCGCCGATCGAGCTCTACGATACGACCAAGGATGTCGGGGAAGAGAAGGACGTCGCCTCGGAGCATCCCGACTTGGTCGAGCGCGCAAAAAAGCTCTTTGAGACGGAACGGGAAGATTCGGCTGACTGGCCGATCAAGAATCCACCGGCTACGAAGAAGGCGGAGTAGCCCGGGAAAAATCCAGGCTCCCCAGCGTTGCGGTGATGCAGCGCGTTACGGCGACGACGTGATTTTGGCGCGCAGGAACCCTCGGCCCGTCGGCACGGTTTCGATCAACCGCACGGTCACCAATTCGGTGTCGCCGTCGTCGACGCGGGAGACTTCCTCCACGAGGCCCGTCGTCCCCCAACCCGGAAGTCCCAGTGATCCTTCCACGGCAACTGTGGCATCGGTCGCGGCTTTGCGGCGGCGGTAGGTCATCGTGAGTTGTTGATTCTCTCGCTTGGTCTCAGCCAGCGTCGCATCGCGCACCTTCGGATTACGCGACATCACGTATTCCTCCAGGTTGGTGAAGCCGTCACCTTCCGGGTCGGCGGACGCTCCACTGATCGCGGGATTGTTGAGTTCCGACGGAGTGAAGTTCGCGTATCTCCAGTCGTCGATTGGCTTGTCCAGGATTCGCGCAGTCGCGGAACTCACCGGTCCGACCGAATACCCTGCGCCGGGCTGCAAGGTCACGATGACGTTCTCCATCCCTTCGGCGAGGGAGTCCGCCAGTGCTTGCACGAAAATGCTCGTAGTCTGCGCGCCCGGGGCAAAAGTTGCGGTCCCGGAGAGCGTGGTCAAATCCGTCCCATTCGTCGCCGTGCCCGTGATCTGATAAGGAACGTTGAGGGTAATGCTGAGGTCGTCGGTCGAGCGAACGAGCGTGAACTTTGCGGTGTCCGATGTTCCTTCGCGGGCAATCGCATCCGACGCCACGACCTGCACCGTCGTGGTGCTCGTTCCCGCAGGCAACCACCGAGCTGCGTCGGCGATCACAAAGAATCCCTCCGTTCCTGTGGTGCGAATCAGCAGGCTTCCTCCCGTTCCGGCTTTGAAGTGCTTTCGCCCGAGCAGAACCCACGTTCCGTTATTGTTCTGCTGATTCACGGTGTAAGTCTGCATCCCTCCATCGTAGATGACGTCCACGGGCACGTTCGTTGGACGGTTGGGATTAGTCGTCCACCGCAGGAAAACATCGTAGTCGCCCTCCACGGGCAGGTCGGGAGTGAAGCGAAAGCTCTTCGAGCCCTTCAGCTCATTGTTATCCGTCACGTAGTTGCCGCCGTAGAAACCCGCGACCGAAGTGCTCGCCGTCCACGCGCCGGTGACGGTCACATTCGCGGTGTCATTGTTATCCACGATGATTCCGGCGCCCGGATCGGCTCCGGAACCCAGCGCCTGCTTGTCCGCGGTGAGTTGCACGGCGAGCTTCGCGTAGCTGACTTGTTGCACGGGAACGTTGTCGTCGATCGCGATGACTGCCGCCGACGCCGCGCTTTGCGCGAGGATCATGAAGACCGGCTCCATGCGGATCGATCCAAACGCCATGTGGCTTGCCGAGAGCGACCACGGGACGAGCAGGTTTTCGCACTCGCCGACCTTTGGCACGATCGAGCGATACGCGATTGGATACGGATTTGGAGTGCCCGACTGCACATCGCCTTCATTGATCGCAAAGCCGTTCTTCACGATGCGCTGGCAGTTGTGCGAATCCATCGTGTAGGATCCGAGGCCGATCGATTCCGGCGCGACCCGCGACCCCTGGCAGTTTTGCTGCAACATCACGTAATCGCTCACCATGCGCCGCGCCTCGCGCACGTAGAGTTGATGCGGAAACCCGGCGGTGTCCTGGAACTCGTCGGTGCAAAACCCGTAGCTCAGCATCGAGGTTCGCACGGCGGCCGGAACGCGGGTGCTGTTTCCAAGGTAATAGAAAAAGCCCTGGATGTAATTGCGATGCGCGGTCGCGATCGCCTCCCGCTCGGTATAGCTCGCCGACGGGTAGTCGTGATTCATGCCGATGAAGTCCGTGGAGAACGGGCCGTTATTATTAATGTCGGTCTTCGAGTTCGGCATGCCCGAGACATTCATGAAGCTGCCGAGGGTCAGAGTGTTTCCCGCCGCGATCCGCGCGTCGATCAACCGGCCGAGCAATTCGTAGTTTGCTTCGCTGTAGCCGGGTGGCGCGGCGATCGGGAGGCGATTGGCCGCGTTGTTCGTCAGGCACATGCGGTAATTGTAGGCCTGCATGCGAGCGTCCGCGTCGCCGGGGTTGCCGCCGTCTCCGGGTTGGATGTGCGGCAGCAGTCCGCTCGCGGGATTTCCCGGCACGATGTAGGGGTCCACGTTCACCGTGAATTGGTGCGCCGGGGTGTTTGCGCGGATGCCATTCAGGTTCTCGCCATACTGCGCGACACTTTCCCGCCCGAGAGTGAATGAAACTCCGGCCATCGCCATCAAGTCGCCCTCGTAGGTGGCGTCGATGAACATTTTTGCGCGGTAGATCGTGCCATCCTCCATCGCGATCTGCGTGATCCGCTGGCCGGACTTCGTCACGTTCGCCAGCCGCTGGTTCCACTTCGGCGTCACGCCGGCACCGGTGAGCATCTCGTTAAAAACCGCCTCCGCGACCTTGGGTTCGAAGTTAAAGCGCGCGGTGGTTCCGCCGTATTTCACGGAGATCCGTTCGTAAAACTCGCGCGACATTCCCTGGATATAGGCATTTCCGTTTCCGCCGACGTCCGTGGCGCCCAGTCCCCCGGAAGTCATTCCGCCGACATGGTTATTGAATACCGCCAGGGCCACGGATTTCCCCTGCCGAGCCGCCTGCACGGCCGAGATCACGCCGCCGGATGTGCCGCCATAGACGCAGACGTCCGTTTCGATGACCGAGGCGCTCCAGGCGCGGGAAAGGGCGATAAGAAGAGTACAGACGAAAAGGACGGGATTGCGCATCAACAAGGCAGGAGAGGCTGGCACCTTCGAGGCCATTGGGCGTGCCGTCAACGGCTGGTCACGGATGGGAACCGACCCTTGTCCCGGGCGCGCCACCCGACCCGGCAGGCTCCGCCGCTACATTGGACGGCTCTCCATTCAAGCGCCCATGCCGGTTTCACGAGGGCGACGACCGAGCTTCCTCCTTCGCGAAAAAGTTTGACGGCCTGTATTTATGCCCGTTTCACTCCGCCCGCTTCCGCAGGGGGAAGCACAGATTTTCCCAACCAGCCAATGGCCCAAAAAATCAATGTCGCCATCGTCGGGCTCGGCTTCGGCGCCGAGTTCATTCCGATCTACCAGCGCCACCCGCATGCAAACATGTATGCGATTTGCCAGCGCGACCCGAAGAAGCTCGATGCGATTGGCGACGCGTTTGGCGTCGATAAGCGCTACACCGACTTCAAGGACGTCCTGAAAGATCCAAACGTCGACGCCGTGCACATTAATTCGCCCATTCCGGATCACGGCTGGATGAGCATCGCCGCGCTGAAGGCCGGCAAGCACGTGAGCTGCACCGTGCCGATGGCGACGAGCATCGCGGACTGCAAGGAGATCGTGCAACTCGTGAAGAAGACCGGTCTCAAATACACGATGGCCGAGACGGTCGTTTACGCCCGCGAGTATCTCTACATGAAGGAGCTGCTCGATAGCGGGAAGCTCGGAAAGCTCCAGTTCGTGCAGGCGAGCCATCAGCAGGACATGGACGGCTGGCCGAACTATTGGCCTGGGCTGCCGCCGATGTGGTACGCCACGCACTGCGTCGGACCCGTGTCCGGCCTGATCGGCGCGCCGGCGGAATACGTGAGCTGCTTCGGCTCCGGCACGATCCGCAAGG
>CBHXZU010000266.1:0-7848 GCA_966125105.1 uncultured Prosthecobacter sp. | reverse complement strand
TGTCGAGGACGTGACCCTCACCGGAAAAGCTGCGATCAATGCGTTCGGCCGCGACGACCAGGCGAACCGCCTCTTCGGCAATGACGGCGCCAACACCTTGGACGGCCGCGGCGGGAACGACTCCCTCAGCGGTGGATTGGGCAACGACAAGCTGATCGGTGGCGCAGGTGATGACTACATCGACGGCGGCGAAGGCACGGACCTGCTCATGCTGACCGGTGGCAAAGACGATTACACGATCCGGCTGAACGCGGACGGCAGCCACCTGGTCCGCGACGACAACCCGGACGACGGAGACGACGGCAGCGATGTCATCCTCAGTGTCGAGACGCTGAAGTTTGCGGACTCGGCCAAGGCGCTCAACATTCCGACGCCGATTTTCGACGCGAATGGCGCGGTGCCAAACGTTCTTAACGAAGAGGACGCCAGCCAGAACGGCACGTCCGCGGGAATCATCGCCCAGGCGGTTTTCCCGGGAGATCTGCCGGCCTTCTACTCCATCGTGAATTCCGACGGGATCTTCTCGATCGATTCCACGACGGGTGAAGTTACCGTGGTGCAGGGCGAGCTGCTCGATTTCGAATCCACGAATGGCACTTACAAGTTGATCGTGCGCGCCACGGCGGAACGTGGTCCGGCGCTGGAACGCGAATTCGCAATCACGATTGTGAACAAGGCCGACCAACCGGCGGATACGCCGACGATTGATGCCGAGTTTACCGAAGACACCGGCATCCAGGACAACGTGACCGCCGACACGACGCCGACGATCAGCGGCACGTCGACGGAGATTGGCGGAACGATCTTCATTTACGACACGTTCAATGGCGTCACGGAATTGATCGGGACAACGACGGTTCAATTCGGCGGAACGTGGAGCCTTACCCTCTCGCGCCTCGGCGAAGGCACTCACGAGCTGAAGGCGTCGGTCGTGGATCTCCTGGGCAACCCCAGCGAACTCTCCGATCCGCTGACGATCGAGATTGACACGATCACACCCGTGGCGCCTGTGGGCCTGGGCCTCACCGTCGATACCGACACGGGGATTTTCACAACCGACGGAATCACCAATGACACCACTCCGACGGTGAGCGGCACCGCTCCGGGCGAGGAAGGCAGCATTGTTCATGTCTTCCAGATCGTCGGCAACGCTCGCACTGAGATTGCGACTGGCACCGTCGACGCGAATGGCAATTGGACGGCCGCAATCAACACGCCGCTCACACCCGGCACGTACGAAATCCGCGCGCTGATCGAAGATGGCGCCGGGCACGTGGGACCGCTTTCCGTCGGCTATCCGCTGGTCCTCGACACGACGGCACCCGCGGGCGCGCCTACGCTGACGCTGTCTCCGGCCAGCAATAGTGGAAGCCTGGCGGACACGATCACCAACGACGCGACTCCGACATTGCGCGGGACGACCGAGGCCAATGCGCGCGTGCACATCTTCGACGGGACCAACGCGGAGATCGGCACGGCCATCGCGGACGCGAACGGCCAGTGGAGCTTCACGATTGCCAACCCGCTCGCAGTCGGCGTCTCCACCTTCACGGCGCGAACTGAGGACGTCGCCGGAAACCTCGGCCCGATCTCGGGTCCGCTAAACGTCACGATCAATGCCAACGTCTCGCCTGCAGCGCCGACGCTGGATGGCCTGAGCGACAGCGGCAGCCCCGGCGATGGCATTACATTCGACAGCACGCCGACCATCAACGTCTCCGGAACTGGGACGCTTCACCTCTTCCTCGATGGCGTAGAAGTGCCGCTGACGGGCACCAGCTTCACGCCGGGCTCGGCTCTTTCCCAAGGCGAGCATATCTTCACCGTGACCGTGGACGGGGTGGCGGACGCCTCGCCTGCGCTCGTCGTGAATATCGACACGATCGCGCCAACGGGTGTGACGCTGAATAACCAGCACGCGGTGGATGAAAATCTCGCCGGCCCGGCGATCGTGGGCACGCTGAGCGCGACCGATGCAAATGCCGTCGCATTCAGCGTCGGTGGCGCCGACGCAGCGTCTTTCGAAGTCGGCACTGACGGCAAAACGCTGATCTACAAAGGACCGGCGGTGAACTTCGAAGCGCCGAAGACTTCGTTCAACCTCACGATCACCGCGACCGATGCCGCTGGGAACATCACCGACCAACCACTGGTGATCAACGTGCGCGACAGCCTCGAGACGATTTCGTCCAGCCAGAGCGCGTTCTTCGTCGCGGAGAACAATCTCTCGACCAGTGTGGCCACCCTCAGCGCGGATGGCGGAGCCAACCTGGCGCTCGTCGGCGACACGGCCGGCTTCTTCACGCTCAATGCAGGCACGCTATCCATCAACGCGGGCCTAAACTTCGAAGACGGCAATATCCCGGACGCCGACAACGATCTTTCCAACGGAAAGCAAGTGGTCGCGATGGTGCAGGCGGCAAACGGGATCGACACGACGATCTTCCGTGAAATCACGGTCACCCTGCTGGACGTGCAGGAATCCCGCACGGTCACAGCCGGCGACAGCATCCTCGTTGGTGGCATCGGCAGCGATCGCCTCACGGGCGGCAATAACAGCGACAGCCTCTATGGGAACGGCGGCGACGACGTGCTGATCGGGCTCTCGGGCGGTGACCTGCTCGACGGCGGTGACGGAAGCGACACCGTTTCCTATGCCGGATCGGCGGGCATAAACGTCAACCTCGCATCCGGCGAAGCCACGCTCGGCGACGCGGCGAACGATGGTCTGATCAGTATCGAAAACATCATCGGCAGCGCGAATGCAGACACCCTGACGGGTGATGCTGGCGACAACGTGCTCGAAGGCGGACTCGGCAACGATACGTTGAACGGCGGCAACAACGGCATCTTCGGTGACACCGTTTCCTTTGCCACCTCGACGACGCCGGTGTCGGTGAACCTCGCGCTCACCACCGCGCAGAACACGGGTAACGGCAGCGACACGATCACCAACTTCGAAAACGCCCAGGGTTCCGCCTTTGCCGACACCCTGACAGGCAATGCCTTCGAAAACGTCCTCATCGGCGGAGCCGGAGGCGACACGCTCAATGGCGGCGGCGGCATCGATACCGCTTCTTACTTCAATGCTCCTGCGGCCGTGATCGCAAACCTGATCGCTGGAGGCACCGGCGGCGATGCAGCAGGTGATACCTACAACAGCGTCGAGAATCTCCACGGATCGATCTTTGGCGACACGCTCATCGGCAATGCTGTCGCGAACATCATCACCGGTGGCGCGGGCCACGACACGTTGACCGGCAATGGCGGCAACGATGTCTTCAAGTTCGAGCTGCATGCCGGGGCCACTCTTTCCGAAGCGCACTCGGACACGGTGACGGACTTCGTCGATGGACAGGATCGGATCGACATTTCCGATTTGGGACTGACCAAGTCGGGAACATTGTCGTTCGACGATCTCCTGAACGAAGGTTTGCTCTCGCTCTCCGGCGACAAGATCTTTGCGGATCTCGATGGCGGCGGAGACGACCTCGTCCTGCTGTTCACGCTGCAGAACGTCTCGACGCCAACGCTCGATTCGGCGGACTTCATTTTGTAGGCACGCCGCGCGCAGCGCCGAACATTGCAGGGATGGGCTTGCTGGCCTGTCCCGGGAGGGATCTCTGGCGCGGAGCTTGCGCTTTGCGTCGGGAGTCATGCACGCCCCTGGTGTTCTGCATCGGGCACCATGTTCGCCATGGTTCTGAACAACTCCGCGCCGGCGCTCTCTCCCACACAGGCTAGGCAGCCGATGCCACAAAGTTTGGCGCTTCGGGCTATAGGCTCGCCGTTCGGCCGCGAGAAACTTGCTCGCTGGCGAGGACGAAGATTGAACGACGCGCACCGGAATGTTTACGAAGCGCGCATGCAACTCACCCGCAGGACCGCTTACGCACTTCTTCTTTCGCTTGGTCTCTTGCGTGCCGCTGCTCAAGCGGCGGAAACTTATACGGAGAATCCGGGGAGCGACGGAGACGGCGAGTTCACGGTTGGGCCGGAGTATTCAACTGATAAGGACCTGACCGATCTTGGAAATCCGAAGGGGAAATCGTTCGAGTTCAAAATGAAGCTCGCGGACAGCAAGATCTTTCCGGGCGACGACAAGACGCTCGATCCGGCGAAGAAACCGGTGCGCGTGGAGCGGAAAATCTCCGTCTACGTTCCAGCCGCTTACAAGGACGGCACGCCTGCTCCTTTGCTGATCATTCACGATGGCCCGGGCCAACTAAAGTCGGTGAGCAATGCGCTCGATAACTTGACGATTTCGAAGGACCCGAAGCGAACCCTGCCGGCGTTCATCGCGATCGCCGTGGAGAATGGCGGGAACGATGGGAAAAACAGCGAGCGCGGACTGGAATACGACACGATGTCCGACCGACTTGCGCGCTTCATCAATGACGAGGTGCTGCCGGCGGTGCTCGCGGATGCTCACATCAAAGCGGCATTTCCGAAGCTGACCTTCACGAAGAACCCATGGGGACGAGCGGTGATGGGTTGCAGTTCCGGTGGAGCGGCCGCGTTGTCGATGGGATGGTTTCGACCGGACTTGTTCCGTCGCATCGTCGCCTACTCGGGAACGTTTGTGGACCAGCAGGACGACGATGCGCCCGAGGAGGCCAGGTTTCCGCTCGGCGCGTGGGAATACCATTCGGGGATGAAGCTCATCGAGAAGTCAGAGCTGAAGCCATTGCGCATCTTCACGCACGTGTCGGAGAACGACAATCGCGCGAACGATCCGGAGTCCACGTACCACAACTGGGTGATGGCCGGGCAGCGGACTGCTGCGGCGCTAAAGGCGAAGGGCTACCATCAACGGTTTGTTTTCAGCAAAGCCACCCGGCATTGTGACGGGCGAGTGTTCAACCTGACGCTGGCCGACACCCTCGTGTGGCTCTGGCGGGGATATCACGAATAGGTCAAGGTGGGGCGCAGGAAAAGCCGGTCATCCTGATGGAGCTTTAAGCGACTGAAGGACCCCGAGCCATTCACCGCAGATGTTCCGCCGGCGATGAAATCATCGTGAATGGCTCGGAGTCGTTGACCGAGTTGGCAAACCAGTCAGTCGGCCCATCTACGCTACGCTTCGATTCCTCGTGCCTCGTACTAAATAACCTCGGAAAACCGGCTTTGAAGGGTCCCCTCCCGGCGACGGATCTCTCGCGAGTGGCTCGGGATCCTTCAGTCGCTTAAAGCTCCCTCAGGATGACTGGCTTTTCTGACCGGCATTTCTCCAAGCCAGCTTTTTGGTTGGTTCTTGTCCGACAAACTATTCCAGCCGGAACGGCCTTTCAGGGTCGGGATGACCGGCTTTTTCGTGATCGGCTTGTACTAGTCGCCAGAAATCGGCGCGGTCATAATGATGGCCGAAAACGGCCAGCGCTTTTCGGATTGGCCGCTATGGTGCGGCGTCATGTTGTTTGACGATTCCGATTGCTACCGAGCGCTCGCGGCGCGGGACCCGCGATTCGATGGAGCATTCTTTGTGGCGGTAAAGACCACGGGAATTTACTGCCGGCCCATCTGCTCGGCGAGGACGCCGCGTGAACGCTCGTGTCTCTTTCTGGAGACGGCGGCGGCGGCGGAACGGGCGGGGTTTCGTCCATGCTTGCGGTGCCGTCCGGAATTGGCGCCGTCCTCGCCGGCGGCATCATTGGAGAGCGCGCTTTATTCCGAGATCCGGGCTCGAGCGCTGGAGGGCGATTCGGTGGATGAGTTGGCGCAGCGCGCTGGATTCAGCACGCGGCAATTGCGGCGCCTGATGGTGAAATCCTTCGGCGTCACGCCGGTGGAGATCATGCAGACGGAGCGGCTGCTTTTCGCCAAGAAGCTGTTGCAGGAGACGAGCCTGCCGGCGGCGCAGATTGCGCTGAGCGCGGGGTTCGGAAGCATTCGGCGTTTCAACGCGCTTTTCATCCACCGCTATTCCCTCTCCCCTTCTGCGCTTCGAAAACAGAGCGGTGACCAAAGTTGCACAGCGACGAGCGACACGCTGAAGCTGCGCCTCGGCTACCGTCCGCCGCTCGCGTGGACGGAATTGCTCGAGTATCTCATCCGGCGAGCAGTGCCAGGCGTGGAGTATATCGACCTCGATCAGCGAAGCTATGCGCGCACCGTTTCGATCGGGAAAGAGATCGGATGGCTTACCGTGAAACCTTCGACGGTGGGCAACTGGCTCGAGGTAACGCTGCCTGCAGCATTGGCAAAGGTTTCGTGGCCGGTTCTCTCGCGATTGCGGGCGCTTTTCGACCTCGACGCAAATCCAGGCAATGTCGATGCGCACTTGGGCCGCGATCCACTGCTAGCCTCTGGCATTCGGCGGCACGGTGGATTGCGCGTGCCAGGAACATGGGAGATCTTCGAACTCGCAGTCCGCGCGGTGCTGGGGCAGCAAATCAGCGTGGCGGGCGCGTCGACGCTGGCGGCGCGGCTGGCGGTAAAGTATGGGCAACCGATCGAGACGCCCATCGAGCAACTGCACAGGCTTGCCCCAACTGCGAAGGCACTGGCCGCATCAACTCCTGAAGAAATCGCCACGATCGGATTGCCGCACGCGCGCGCTGCATCGCTCCACGAATTGGCGGCGGCCGCGGAACGCGGGGGCTTGAGCTTTGGTCCCGCGGCCTCGGTCGAAGAAGTCGTCCAGCACTTGCGCAAGATTCGTGGGATCGGTGAATGGACCGCGCAATATATCGCCATGCGCGCGTTGCGATTTCCCGACGCTTTTCCTGCCGCCGACCTTGGTGTTCGCAAGGCACTCGCCAAACGCGATGCGTCATTGCCGAGCGAAAAGGAAGTGGTGGCGCGGGCAAGCGCGTGGCGACCCTGGCGGGCCTACGCCACGCTCCACCTCTGGCAAATCCTCCATGACTCCGAACCTCGCAAATAGCATGAACACGATACGTTTTACCCAAATGGATTCGCCGATCGGCATCCTGCGGCTGACCGGCACGGAACGGGGACTGACCGGACTCTACATGAACGAGCATCGGCATGGACCGGAGGAGACAGAGCGGCGCGGGTGGATCCGGGACGATGCGCTCTTTGAAACCTCTATCATTCAACTGAACGACTATTTCGCCGGACGCGGAAGATCATTCAACGTTGCGATCGATCGCGAAGCAATGGGCGGCACATCGTTTCAGCGGCTAGTCTGGAGAGAACTGGAAAAGATCCCCTACGGCGTCACGATCTCCTATGGTGAACTCGCGGAAAGAATCGGCAATCCCAAGGCGGTCCGTGCCGTGGGACTCGCCAATGGCCGCAATCCCATTTCGATCATTGTCCCCTGCCACCGAGTGATCGGCGCGAATGGCACGCTCACCGGATACGGCGGAGGACTGGAACGAAAGCGCTGGCTGCTGGACTTGGAACGAGGCGGGCAGTTGTTCGCCCGAACTTAGAAAACCCGCATCACCGTCTTGGCGACTGATCCGTTCCGTCCTCACGTCGCGTAAGTTTTCGAAAAATGATCAGATGCCCCAGGAACGCTGCAGTTACGAGAATCGCGGGGAGCCAAACGTAGGGAAACGCGGCGACCCAACGATTGTCCGGCTGCATCAACTGGAAGGAAGTGGGGAAACTTATCGCCGCGATTCCCATCACTACTGCCAGGAGCACAAGTCCCATGAGATTCCAAGCGATCACCAACCACTTTGGTGCTACCCGGGCGAACGAGGCGAGAATCACCGCCGTCAGGCCAGTGATTATATCGAAGTTGTATCCGCTCCACGTCATTTGCGGAGGGCACAAACCGATGCTGGACGACTGGTGAAGCAATAGCTCGACCAGCACCCGGAAGGCGTGGAAACCGACCAAATACCCCAGCGGCAGATCAACCAATCGTTTCAC
>CBHXZU010000265.1:0-7851 GCA_966125105.1 uncultured Prosthecobacter sp. | reverse complement strand
AGGGCGCGCGATTGATTTCGCGCGCGGACCCCTTTTAGGCGCCAGTTGGGTGTGCTTGTCAGTCCAGTCGAAACCCGGACAATTCTCTCTGCAAAGTTTATGGATGCGCGGTCGTCGGCGTAAGCCCCGCGATGAGCGGCCCGGACAAAGCGCGCTGCTGAAGCGCGGCGAGTTGCGCGCGTTGCTGGAGCGAGGCGACCATCTTGCGCACGTGCGGGCTCTTCTGCCGCGGCTTCAGCACCGCGAGACTCTTTTCAAAGCATCCCATTTCGATGATCTCGATATCCACCTGCCGCACGCCCCACGCATTCATGCGCGCATCGTTCGGCATGTAGATATCCACCGTCTTCCGTCCCACGAGCGCCGACCCGTAATCCTCCACCTTGTAGATGCGGCCGGAATCCTTCATGCGAAACACCGTTCCCAAGGGCATCCAGGACCAATCTGCTGCGGCCGAATATACCGGGCCGCTATGGCTGAGCGACGTTCCGACCGCGCTCTTGAAGCCGCCGCCATTGGGTTCCGTGGCGGTATAGGCCGTCGTGCGGATCCGCGTGCTGGCGCCTTTTTCAAGCTCAGATGTGGTTGCCATGGCCGAAGCCGCGGCGGTGAACAGGATGACGAAGGTTTGGGCGATTCGTTTTAGGATCATGTGTTCGTTAGTTCGCGAGGTTCTGAGGAGCGGCGCTGGACTCCGGCCGCGAGGAGGGGAGGGAAGAAAGGATTTGGGAAACCGCGCTCAGCACGTCTTCGAAGCCGTTGCTCTTGGGCAGGCAGGCGCTCGCGCCGAGCTGGAGACAGGCTTCTTTCAGCGGACCTGCGGCGTCATTGGAGAAAACGATCGCGCTGGTACGCAGCTTTCGGTCCCGGATGGTTTCCAGGATGGGAAGCGCGAGTTCCTTGCGGAGGTGCAGATCGAGCACGGCGACTGCCGGCCGATGCAATTCGAGCATGCGGAGCGCGGACGAGACGTCCTCCGCTTGCAGGATTTCATCGATCCCGCTGAGTTCCCCGAGTTCCCACACCATCCGCGAACGCATCGCCGCGGAATCCTCGACGACGAGGACTTTGGCTTGCGATGCATGGTTTGCGGTGTGGCTCGGCACGCCGCAACAGTTGCTGCATTATCGGGTCGGAACTATTGCCGGGGTTCGGAACAGAGTATCGGTGTTTGTCCTATGCCGTTGCGAAGGCCCCAAAGACCAGCCGGTCGCGTTCGCTAACCGCCGGAGCCGTGCCTATTCCACCAGGTTGTTCTTCACGGCGTAGACGGTCAGCGCTGCATTGTTCTTCATCTCCATCTTCTTGAGGATGTGTTCCCGATGCGTGGAGATGGTCTTCACGCTAAGTCCCAATTCCGCCGCGACTTCCTTTACTTCCTTGCCGGACGCAAGCAGGCAGAACACCTCGTATTCCCGATCCGAGAGGCGCTCATGCGGCTGTTTCGCCGCGGGGTCCATGACGCTGGCTGCAAGTTGCTCCGCGAGCCGCGCGCCAATGTATTTTCGGCCGTTGAGGAGGGACTTCACGGCTGTGATGAGCTCTTCGGGTTCGCTGTTCTTCGTGAGATAGCCGGAGGCTCCAGCCTTAAGGGCACGAAGGGCAAATTGCTCCTCGGGATGCATGCTCATCATCAGCACGGGCACTTTCGGTTGCGCCGCCTTGATTTCCTTCAGCGCGTCGATGCCGTTTCTTCCGGGCAGATTGATGTCGCAGAGCACGACGTGAAAGGCGCCGCCTTGCAACTGCTCGACCGCGCCCTTGGAATCGCCCGCAAACGCGATCTCCACGTTGCCAAACTCGTCTTCCAGGATGGTCCCCAATCCCCGCCGCACGGCAGCGTGATCGTCGATAATCAGGGCGCGCAGCGGAGTCGCGGGTTTCGTCATGGCGTCGGCTCCGGCTGTGGGCCGGCAGGATTCGGCAGACTGATTAAAACTTGGGTGCCCTGACCCGGCGCACCACGAAAGAGCACGTCGCCTTTCAATGCGCCCGCCCGCTCGCGCAACCCGATCAGACCGAGTGAAGTCGCATCCCGCGGCGCGTGCTCGGGCATGCCTTTCCCGTTGTCGCGAATCTCGAGCGAAATCCGCTGCGGGCTCACCCGCAGCGTCGCGCGCACTTCGCTGGCTTCTGCATGTCGCGCCACATTCGTGAGCGCCTCCTGCAGCGCGCGGTAAAGCGCGATCGATATTCGCTCATCGATCACGACCTCTCCTTCCGGAGTCACGAGCGACGTGACCACTCCACTTCGTTTTTGAAACTCGGTTAATTGCCACTCGAGCGCCGCGACGAGGCCAAGTTCGTGCAGTGGTCCCGGGCGCAAGTCGCTGGAGATGCGCTGAACGGTCGCCACCGCTTCATCGAGCAACTGCTTCATGGCGTTTACTCGCTCTGGACCACGCTGCATGAGCTTTTCCGGCTGCGCGGTAAAAGCCTTGCCGAGCCACGCGGCATCCATGCGCAGCGCCGTAAGCATTTGCCCCAACTGATCGTGCACCTCCCGCGCGAGCGCGGCCCGCTCCTCTTCCCGCACGGCATCGAGATGCGCGGCCAGCGCATGCAGTTGCGCTTCGGTGCTCCGGTGCGCATCCGCCTCCAGCGCGAGCGCCAGGATTCCAGCCACCGCATTGGAAAAATCCTGCTCGTCCCTCGACCACTCACGGCGCTCGTTGAAATGGAAGTGTGCCAGGACACCCACCGCATGACCTTGCAGCCAGACGGGCACGACGAGCATTGCCGCAACCTCCTTAAGACCGAGTTGCGCGACGAATTCCTGGCCGCGCGGATCCTCTGCAACATCGCTGATGGCCATCACCAATTGCGCGTCCAACCCCGCAAAAAAGCGTGGGCACTCCGGCGCCTGTAAAGGCGGCGCGGGCGTCGAGTCGCTTGGAAAAACATGGCGCCGCCGAAGGGAGGCGCGGTCGTCCTCAAAGAGCCAGATTTCCACGCGTTCCGACTCCAGCGCCGTGGCAGCCACCTCGGTGATGAGATTCAACGTTTTGCCGAGATCATCGTGACCCGCTTTGACCAAACCAAGCAACGCGCCCTCGAAGCGCTCCATGCGCTCGTAGTGTTCGCAATCATCCGTGCCGTTCGGCTGACGCGGGCCCATGCAAGACCTTCGGATGCGGCATCCTATTCGGTCGCACCGGTTTGCGTCTAATCCTGCGCGGATCTCAGTCTGCTCCGAAAACTTAGGGTGTCTCCGCTTCCATTCGTATCAAACCATCTTCAACGCGCTGCGTTTCGTTCCTGCAGAAACCCTCCGACCACGCTTGCCACTGCTTTCGCGACCGCTAGAACGGGCGGCCCTCACCATACTGCTTATGCCAGAACGCATTGGATTCGTCGGAGTCGGCCGGATGGGCGCAAACATGGCGCGCCGGTTAAAGGAAGTAGGTTACGCGGTCACCGCGGTTTACGATATCAACAAAGACGTCGCCGCCGAATTGGCTGCCGAACTCGGAGCCGAAGCCTGCTCGCAGCTCGCGCGGGTCACGGAATTGAGCGACATCGTTTTCACCGTCGTCACCGACGACAAGGCGATGCTGAAGATCTTCGCCGACAAAAAGGACAACCTTCTCAAGGGCGCGAGCGGTCGTGTCTTCGTAAACTGCGCGACCATTTCTCCATCCGTGCATGTCGAAGTCGCCAAGCTCGCGAAGAAAGCGAAAGCCGCCAGCCTCGAAGGTTCCATGGCTTCGAGCATCAACCAGGCGCGCGCCGGCACGCTTTATCTCATGTGCGGTGGCGACCTCGAAGTTTTCGAGAAGGTCCGGTCCGTCCTCACGCAGTTGAGCGACGAAGGAAAGCTCCTGCGCTACATCGGCAAAGCCGGCCAGGCCGCGCAGGTGAAGGCCCTGGTGAACATGGTGATGAATATCAACACCGCCGGGCTCGCCGAAGGGCTCGGCCTCGCCGCCGCGCTGAAGCTTGACCTGAAAACGGTTGCCGAGGTTTTCAGCCAGACCGGCGCGAACAGCCGTGTCCTTGTCACCGACGGGGAGGACATGATCAACCGCGACCACGCCTGCTTCTTCAGCGCCGAGCACGCCGCGAAGGACAGTGGCATCGCGCTGAAGCTCGGCAAGAGCGCGAAGCTAAACCTTCCGCTCGCAGCTGCAACCTACGCGCAATACGAGAAGATGAAGAAGCTCGGCCTGGGCTCGCTCGACAAGAGCGGCATCGCCGAACTCACGTTCCCAGGGCGCGGGCCGAAGAAAAAGCCCGCCGCCAAAAAAGCGCCCGCGGCTAAGAAACAGCCCGCCGCAAAGAAGAGTAAGTCGCGCAAGTAAACCGCTTTGCCCGCCGCGTGCGGGCCTGTTCTAGAACACAATCCAACACATACCACCACACATGAGCTACGTTCCAATGATCAGCTCCGGCGTCGCCGGCCCGCTCGGCGCCCTCCACCTCCCGCGTCTTTGGCTCAAAGTCAGCCTCGAGGCCGCCGGCAAACTCGCCACCGGCTATCCCGGCATTGGCGCCGGCTATGACATGATGACCTGCAATGCGCTCGGTCTCGATCCCGAGGCGGTGAAGAATTACATCGCGCAGGACAAGCCGACCTATCCGCAGTTCGAGAATTGGGTTCGCCAAAATGGCAAGAACATCACCAAGGCGGCGATCCACAAACACAACCTCGCCATCCTTAGCTACATTCACTCCGACGAAACGCGAACGGCGATCCTCGGTGCGAATGGCGTCCCGGACGACGGCAGTGTGCTGCCCGACGCGGTGAATCTCAACAATCTGGACGATTGGTATGAGTTCCACCAATCCGTCCTGAAGTAACTTTCGTCTGCTACGCACACAAGGCCGGCGCAGCCCACATGCTGCGCCGGCTTTCTTTTTTGTTCGAGGCCCCTTGCGGGGATTGGTTTGCCTACTTCTTTTCCGTGGTGGTGGTTTGATTCACCCCGCTCGGCGTCACCGTTGTGCTGGTGTTCGTCTCTGTCTTCGAAGGAGCTGGCTGGCCCGGAGTTACGATGGTGGTGTTCTTCTCTGTGGACGGGGCCGGCGTGGTGTTCACTTTGGCTTCACAGGCGGCAAACAAAAGGGCCGCGGAAGCGAAGACCGTTGGAAGCGTGGTTTTCATTAAGTTCTGTTTGTTGGCTTTGCGGGAGATGCCTCCCAAACCATGCATCGTGCACCGCGCCGCAGGCGGACTTGTCCCGGTTGCGGGGTCAAGCCGCGCAGGGAGTTTGGGCCTCATGATAGGTCCCATGGGCCGCATAAGACCTACCGGGCTCTGTCCTTCCCCCAAACTGCGCAGCCTTACTTTTCGGGCCAGCCACTCAGCGAATTGCAAACCAGCTGAGCTCTTCCCCAGAAGACGCCGAAGTCTCCGGCGTCGACGCCAGAGCGGGCGTCCTGGGATCATTGCTCGGAAGCTCTTCTTCCTGCAGGTCGTGTTCCGCTTTCAGCCAAAACTCTTCATCGCGGCCTGGAGGTGAGCCAGCGTCCTGGTAATATTGGCGGGCGCATTCGCGGATCAGGTCCTCTGTCGAGTGGGATAAGGTGGATTGTGCCATGGCGATCTGACGAAAAATCGCTTCTGGATAAAGCGGCGCCGTAAGGATTCGCGCCGAGACCCCTGTCAGTTTTGAGCGTCCGCGTCCCCTCCGTGCATGAACATGGCAAAGTTTTCATTGATCAGGTGAGGCGAATCGCTTTTGTAGCGCGCAGTTCGCGCCCTGCGCAGAACTACCCTTGCTACTGCACGCTCCCTTTCCCAGTCCCTTACACTCCTAATGAACCTCCGTCGTATCTGCACCCGTTCCATTGCCGCGTACCTTGCTCTCGCTGCCGGCGCAAACGCCGACACTTTCCTCTGGGATCCAAACCTCGATAGTGGCACCACTGCGGGAAGCGGAACGTGGGATCTGGCCACACCGAAGTGGCTTGGCGCGCCCAGTGGTGTTTGGCCGAACCAGACGGCTGCAGATGCCGATATTGCTTTATTCGCAGGTGCCGGCACGGGGCCCTTTACCGTTAATCTCGGGGCGCCCATTGTTGCGAACGGCCTGACCTTTGATGTTGGCGGATACACGATTGCGAATGGCGGCGTCGCGGCCAATACGCTGACGCTCGATGGCCCACTGCCGGCCATCACCGTCACCAATCCCGGTCAGTCTGCGGCGATCAATGCGGAGATCGCGGGCGTAACCGGGTTTACCAAAGCAGGCGCAGGCACACTCACCCTGGGCGGCGTGAATACGTATGCGGGAGTTGCCGCAGTAACCGGCGGGGTGCTCGAATTTTCGTCGAATGCAAATCTCGGCGCAGCGGCGGGCGGTGTCTCTATTTCCGATAACGCCGTGCTTCGTTTTACCGGCAGCACGGCGGAAAGCCTCGGCGCTCGGCCGATCACGATCGGCTTCGGAGGCGGAACGATCAACCACACCGGGACCGGCGTGCTTACCGCTTCGAGCGTCATTACTGCGCCTGCGGGGAATACGTTTACGAAGACGGGATCGGGCACGTTAACCCTCCTCGGCAACAGCCCGGGCTGGGTCGGCGATATTGCGGTAAATGAAGGCACGCTGCAGGTCGGCAACGTAGCCGGGACTCAGTTCATCAATGGAATCGGCGCGAGCAGTCCATCCCGCACAATCACCGTGAATAGCGGCGCGGTTCTCGATTTCCTCGGTCGCGACGCGACTGGTAATACGCCCGCCGCATTCGTGATCAATGGGGGAACCGTCCGCAACACCGCGGGGTTCACCCGCATGGGCAACCTGTCGCTCAATGGTGGAACGATCCACGTGGTCGCGGGGAATAGCACGACCTACCAGGCCATGACGTTTAATGGCGACGTCACCGTCACGGGCACAACGCCTTCGGCGATTACTTCCGCCGGCGGCACGTTTGGCGGCATCCATCTCGAAAAATCCGGCGGCGTGAATATCACCGTCCCGGACATCACGGGCGACGCGAACCCCGACTTCAGCATCGCGACTCCGCTGTTGAACATCACGAACACGTCGACCGCGAACGGCTTCATCAAAAGCGGCGCGGGCACGCTGCGTCTCACCGGGGCGAATGCTTTTACGGGATCGATGATCGTCAACGACGGCCGGGTGATCGTCGACACCGCGAACGCTGCCAATGCGCCGGTGCAATTCGGCACCGCTGCAGGCACAAACCCGACGGTCACGACGAACGTCGCGCTGCGCGTGGGGAACATCACGCAAGCCGTGGCTGGTTCGCCCGGCTTGATCGATGGCACGGGAACCTTGGCCCTGAATGCGGACCGCACGTTCACGATCAACGACAATGCGGCAGCCGTCGACCTGGTCATCGCCGTTCCGATCAGCAATGGCGACGCGACTGGACGCGGCGTGATCAAGACCGGCGCGGGCACGGTGGTCTTCAATGCGGCAAACACGTTCACCGGAACCCTCACGATCAACGACGGCACTATCATCCTGAACGCCAACAACACGAACACGGCGGGCGGATTCCTGATGTCCAATCAAGCCGGCGGAACGGGTCACCTCTTCATCAATTCCGGAGTCACGTATCGTCTCAGCGGAAACCCGCAGGTGAATGCGGCCGGCAACGGTGCATTCATCGAGGGGCCTGGAACGATTGGCTTGTTTAACAACCGGCCGTTTACCGTGTTTGACGGTCCGGCGGTGGACGACCTCGTGGTTTCCGCCACGATATCCGATGGCGATAACACCGCGCGGCAGCTTCGAAAGGAGCAGACGGGCCGCATGGTGATGTCAGGGACGAATACCTACACCGGCACGACGGACATCTACCGCGGCACACTGGTGCTCGATTACAGCGCGAATACGGGAAGCAAGCTGATGGATACCGGCACAGGTACCGCCGGAG
>CBHXZU010000264.1:0-7869 GCA_966125105.1 uncultured Prosthecobacter sp. | reverse complement strand
TCCAGCATTTCGGGAGACGCGTTCATTTAGAATCGACCATCATGGTTTCCTCGGTGGGTCCCGGACGCGGCGCAACTCGGGATGCGGGCGCGCAGCACGTCGCGACCTCCACCGGAGTGCCGACAGTGGCTAGCTCGATCGCGACTCGGCGTTCCTGGTCGAGCGGGAGTTGCCCGCCCGGAACACGCGCCACGCGCACTGTGCCGATCCAGTCGTCGCTTACTCCGTCAAGATGGACGAACGCCTTCTTCGCGAGTTCTTCCACATCGGTGCTCTTGCTGAGCATGCCAGCCGTCTTCATTTCCGCGGCCGCAGAGCGCACCGCCGCTGCGCCGCCGGCGACGCTGGGCACATAGCTGAGATTGCCGATCGCCTTGGTGTTGAGCTCGGGGTTCGACGCGAGATACTTCTTTTCGACCGAAAGGTGCGCCGCCGCGCGGGGATTCTCGTTCACCCATTTGGCGCCCTTGAGGAGAGCACGCGTCGCCGCGGCTCCGACCTCGGGGTTCACCGAAAGCCATCCGCCATTTGCGATCACCGCGCAGCAGTACTCGTCTTTGTAGGGAGCATCCTTGGCCTGGTCCGCGACGTTGCGCACGAGCCCTTGCGCAAGGAGAAGCGAGCCGATCGGCTCGGAATTGGCGCACGCATGGATCTCGCCCTTCTCCATCGCGAGACCGAGTTCACCCGCCGGATAAACCCGCCAATCGATGTCGCGACGCGCGTCGATGCCGTGCGCGCCGATGACACGATTGGCGAAAATGAAAGGTGGCGTGCCCATGCCAGGCACACCGATGGTTTTTCCCTTCAAGTCGGCAACGGTGTGGATATTCCCCTTCACCGGCGCCTGCACGCGCAGGCATCCCTTGTGAATGCCGGCCGTAAACTTCACATCGAGCCCCTGCTCGATCGGTTTTAGGAAATACATCACGAGGTGGTGCGTGATGTCGTAACCGCCGAGCGCGAGCACGTCCTTGTACTTGCTCCACTCGCACTTCACCATCTCGGGATAAATCCCCTCCTCCTTGAAAAAACCCAACTCGATCGCGCTGAAGATCGGAGCTTCGCAGGTAATGCCGATGAAGCCGACCCGGACGATGGTCAATCCGTCGGCCGTTTTCTTCGCGACGGCCGCGCGCTTCTCGCATCCGGACAGCAGCATGGAAGCGAGCGGCACGCTCAACAGGAACTCTCTACGAGAGATGCGCGAATTCATCGGTAACCGCTATGAATAGCCCTCCCGCAGGTTGTAATGGAAATACAATGTCGCAATCAGTGTAATGCTGGATTGGCATTACTGATGCGGCGCGCGACTGTCCCCTCATTCGACCTGCATGGAGCTAAGACACTTGCGCTATTTCCAAGCCGTCGCCGAGGAGCTCAGCTATTCCCGGGCGGCGGAGCGACTCCGAATTGCGCAGCCCGCTTTGAGCCGCGCCGTGCAGGAAATAGAAGCGGAGTTCGGGGCGCCGCTGCTGGAGCGCAATCGGCGCAGCGTGAGGCTCACGCCTGCCGGGAGCGTGCTCCTCCGCGAAGCTGGAATCCTGCTGGAACGCTGGGAGGAAGGCATGCGCCGGGTGCGTCGCACTGCCGCGGGTGAAGAGGGCGAATTGCGCCTCGGATACATCGGCCCGCCAACCCATGTCTTCCTCGGCCGGTTGCTGAAGGAATACCGGCAGCGCTTTCCACGAGTTTCCATTCATCTGGAAGAGCGCACGCCGGAACGGGTTTGGGAGATGCTCGCCCGGCGACGTCTCTCGGCTGCTTTCACACGGCCGGTTTTGCAGGAGAAAACGAGCGGGATCCAAACGATCCAATTGCGGAAGGAACGATTTGGGGTCGTCGTGCCGGCGGGTCATCCGCTGGGCAAACATTCGAGTGTCGCCTGGCGCTCGCTCGCAAAGGAACCTCTCATCCTGCTCGCCCGGCGCGAAGGGGTTGGGTCGCATGACAGCGTCTACTCGGCGTTTCGGAACGCTGGCTTTACCCCGCGGGTGGCGCACACGCCGAGTTTGATCGATACGGTGCTGAGCTACGTGGAGGCGGGTGCTGGGATCGGCATCGTGCCGGAATCGGTTACGGATCCTAAAGGGAATCTCCGGTTTGTGCCTCTCAAGCCACTGGTGTTTGTGCCGCTCGTATTTGCCTGGCAGGCGGATGAAGATACTCCCGCCGTGCAACGGTTTCGGGAGCTGGTGGTGGAGTGGCAAAAGGCGGGGACGCTCTGGGAGGAGTAAAGCGGGAGGTTTTTCGGAACCACGCAGCACAGCTCCGCGCCAGCGACCTACCCCACCCACGCTGGGAAGCCTGCGCAAGTTTGGCGCTTCGCGCGATGTTTTCAACGATTGCGCCAATTCATGGGTGGTCGCCGACAAGCCGGGGAAAGCGGGTTGTCGCGCTTGAGGCATCGTTGGGGTCCATGAGTGTCCAGAGCCTGACGAAGAAAACGTGCATTCATTGCGGCACGCTGTTCCGCCCTGTCGAGGAACGTCCGGACTTTTGCTGCGCGGGCTGTGAGTTTGTCCACGGCCTGATCAGGGACCGGGGATTGAGCCAATATTACGAACTGCAGGACGGCGCGAACTTCCCGGTGAAGTCCGCCGTTTTCCAGCAGCGCGATTACACCTGGCTGGCGGATTTGCGCGCGGCATCGCAAGGCCAGGTGGAACTCGATTTGCAGGGGATCTCGTGCATCGGCTGCGTGTGGCTGATCGAGCGGCTCTTCGAGCGCAGGAAAGGCGCTCAATCCATCACGATCGACCCGGCGCTCGGCCGAGTCCGGCTCCAATGCGACGAAAGCTTCGAGATCGTGGAGTTTGCCCGTGAGGTGCAATCCTTCGGCTATCTGTTTGGACCACCGAGCAAGAGCGGCGGGCGCAGCAACAAGGGCCTGCTCGTGCGCCTCGGATTGTGCGGCGCACTGGCGATGAATGCGATGCTCTTCACCCTGCCGAGCTACCTCGGCATGGCGCCCACGTTCGAGTTCGCCGCGCTCTTCAGCAAAGTCGCGTTCATTTGCGGCACTCTGAGCTTTTTCATCGGCGGCAGTTATTTCATGGCGCGGTCGTGGCAGAGCCTGCGTTTGGGAGTGCTGCACATCGATTTGCCAATCTCGCTCGGGCTCATTGCGGCTTATGCCGGCTCCATCATCGCGTGGCGGCACGGCGCGCAGGACTTCGTCTACTTCGACTTCATCAGCACGTTCACCTTCCTGATGCTGGTGGGGCGGTGGACGCAGGAAGCCACGGTCCGAGCGAACCGCAATCGTCTCCTGGATACGAACCTCCAGATCGCGCATCCCGAGGCAGGCGAGCGCTACTCCGTGGCTCCGGGACAAATCGTTCCCGTGATGTCGAAGCTGTTCACTGACCGCGCCACGCTTGGGTTGGAATGGATCAATGGGGAAAGCGAAACGCACTTGGCCCGTGAGGGACAGCTCGTTCCCAGTGGCGCAGTGAACCTCAACAGTGGCTCGATTGACCTGGAGGCGACGCAAGCTTGGAAAGACAGCGTCCTTTCGCGCCTCCTCGACCAAACGCCGCAGGCTGATCGCAGAGCGCGGAATCTGGAGCGATTCATCCGCATCTATCTCATCGTCGTGCTTTGCGTGGCGGCCTCCGCTTTTGCCGGCTGGTTGATTGCCGGAGGTGCCCCGCTCGCCGCCCTGCAAGTAGTGACCAGCATCCTCGTGGTGAGTTGTCCGTGCGCAGCCGGCGTCGCGCTTCCGTTGGCGGAACAAATCGCAAACAATCATGCGCGCCGCGTCGGCGTGCTCGTCCGGGAGAGCGGGCTTTGGAATCGCCTGCCAAAAGTGGACACAATCGTTTTTGATAAAACAGGAACGCTGACCCTCGAAACGATGGCCCTTGCGAATCCCGAGGCGCTCCGCGCGCTGGATGCGGAGCATCGGTCAATCGTCCTGGGCCTGGTCGAAAACAATCTGCATCCAGTGGCGACGTGCTTGCGGGAACAATTGCTGGGGAGCGGGACGCGACCGATTGAGTTTGCCGAACCGGCAGTGGAAACCGTCGGATGCGGTTTGGAAGTGATGCATCGCGGACGGTCTTACCGCCTCGGCAAGCCCGGTTGGGCCGGCGCCGGCAGCGGCGACACATTGTTTAGCGAAAACGGATCCGTCCTGGCCACGTTCCGATTCGGAGATGCGGTGCGTGACGATGCCGCCGATGAGTTCCAGGCTTTGCAGCAATCCGGATACGCTTTGCATATCCTGAGCGGCGACCGGCCAGGAAAGGTGGCAGCCATGGCCAAGCAACTCGGTCTCCCATCCTCCCAGGCTCGCGGCGGCTTGTCTCCGGATGACAAGGCGGATGCGCTGCGAACGCTCGGTCGAACACTGATGATTGGCGACGGCGCTAATGACAGCCTTGCGTTCAACGTGAGCCTTTGCACGGGGACGCCTGCCATCGAACGAGGACTGCTCGAGCGAAAGGCGGACTTCTATTTCCTAGGCCGTGGTCTCCGAGGCATCCGAACACTCCTTGCCCTCGCTCGGCGGAAGCAGACGGCAGATCGCGCGGTGCTCACGTTCGCGATCAGCTACAACCTGGTTGCTGTGGCGCTCGCGATCGCCGGCAAGATGACTCCCCTGCTGGCAGCGATCCTGATGCCGCTCAGCGGACTGGTGACGATCGCCCTGGTCTTTGCGGTGCTACGCGGGCGAGCGGCTGTGATCTGATACTGTAATCAGTCGAGCAGCCGATATCTTATTCGATGCAAGGAAAAGCCGGTCATCCTGATGACCGGCTTTTCGGCATTCCTCCCTGTGGGTTTCGCAATGAAAGCTGCACGAAACGCCAAACCCTCGATCGCCAGGATGGCTGACCGAGGGTGATTACTTCGCGCAGGCCAGCGAGTCAGACGCGCTTCTTCAGGATCTCAATGAGACCCTCCATCCGCTGGACTAGCGTGCGTCCAGCGCGCGTCATCAGTTCCAAGCCCAGGCTCGGATCGAGTTCGCAATCCTCGCGCAGCAAGGTGCCATAGAAGAAAACCGCCTTCACCGGTTCGATCGCGCGGGCGTTGAAATGCAATTTCTCCGGCGTGAATGACCACGAGAAACCGGCCGGCTCTCCAGGGCCGACTTCCTGCACGCAGATCCTCTCACCTTTTACCTCGTGCTCAATGGCGACGCGTCCCGAGACCACAACGTAGAAGCGGTTTGCGAGATCGCCTTGCCGCAGCAAGAGGTCTCCCGGCTCGAAATAGGAATACTTCGTGTGGGCCCTGAGGTCTTCGAGGTGCTTCGCGCTCATTCCTGCGAAGAAGGCCAGTGATCCCAGTTCACCAATGGTGACCGGCCCCGTGTTCACCGGTTCGCGAACGACGTCTGGGGTGACGCTCGTTTCTGGAGTGTCGATCGTCTTCATGCGCCGAGCATCGCTGAATCCGCTGCCGCGTGCTCACCGCCTATTGGCCGAGAGTGCTCCGTGCTTGCCAGCAGGGTGCGGCAAGGAACGTCGCAGACCAGCCAACCCATGGTAAGCACACGATCAAAATTCGTCACACATTGGCGAAGCTATGAAAACCATTTCCACACCCACCCGGGATAAAACCGCCGCAACCGTTCCGATCGAGGGCCGTGTCGCTGACCTTGGCCGTGGAGCCGCGCCGCCTGAATTGAAATTCGAACGGATCCTCGTGCCCGTGGACTTCTCCGAGCATTCCTTGAAAGCATTCCGCAAAGCGCTCGAGTTTGGCCGTGCTTTCGGTGCCGAGCTCATCCTCGTCCACATCGTGGAACAAATCATCTATCCCGGCGACTGGAGTTATGCCCCACTGGCGATGAGCGATTTTGCGGCAGAGCGGAGGGAGGTGGTTGCAGCCAAGCTGAAAGCGCTGTCCGCGGGCAGTGGAATCCGCGCGACCGAAATCGTTCGCCTCGGGAGGGCGTGGCAGGAGATCGTCGAGATCGCAAAGGAACGTCGCGCTGATTTGGTGATAGTCGCGACTCACGGATACACCGGATTGCGCCATGTGCTCATGGGCAGCGTGGCCGAGAAGATCGTGCGTCACGCCCCCTGCGCCGTCCTTACAGTGCGGGCCGACGAAAAGGATTTCAGCTGATCCCATGGCGTTGCGAGCCATAGGACGACGCAGGCACCGGGGATAGGACTTTTTCCTACCCCCATACGGCTCCCGTCCCGCCAAGAAATGGACATGGCGCCCAATAGGCGAAACGCTCTGCGCGGAGCAGGATCGCCTCACCATGAAAGACCACTCCGCGCTCCTCGAAACCCTCTCCAATTCCCCAGTCTACCGCCGCTACGAGCGTGCCTTTAGCTCCGCCACCGGCCTGCCCCTGGCGCTGCGTCCCCTCGAAGCCTGGCAACCGCCCTTTCGCGGGAAGGCGCAGGAGAACCAGTTTTGCGCGATGATGGCACGGCAGAGCTCCTCCTGCGCGGCCTGCCTGCGCATGCAGGAGCGGCTGGCCAATTCCGCATGCGGTGGAACGGCCACGCTGAAGTGCCACTTCGGAATGACCGAGGCCGCGGTCCCGGTGAAACTGGGAGCGGAAACGATCGGCTTTCTCGCGACGGGCCAGGTCTTCACCCAGGAGCCCACAAGCGCCCAAGTCGACAAGATGGAGCAGACCATGACCACGCTCGGTGTCGCGATTGATATGGAAAAAGCGCGCGACGCTTACAAGCGCACCAAGGTGATGCCCCGCGCCCAATTCGCCTCCGCGGCAAACTTGCTCCAAATCTTCGCTGAGGACCTCAGCGCCCGAAGCAATCAACTCGCCGTGCGCGAAGCTCACACCGAGCCGGCGGCCGTGGTGAAGGCGAAGGAATACATCCGCCAAAACCTGCACGAGGACATCACGCTGAAAGACGTGGCCAAGGCAGCGTGCACGAGCACGTTTTACATCTGCAAACTGTTCAAGAAGCACGCCGGCGTGAACCTCATGGAGTATATCTCCCGCCTCCGGGTGGAGCGCGCCAAGGAACTGCTCCAGAACCCGCAGGCGCGAGTCAGCGAGATCGCCTATGAAGTCGGCTTCCAATCCCTCACCCACTTCAATCGCGTCTTCCGCTCGATCGTCGGCGAATGCCCGAGTTCCTACCGGGAGAAGTGCCACGTCGCGCTTGCCGCCTGATCTTCTGGACACTCGACCTGACTTGCTGAGCCGGTCGCTCGCCAAGCATGCAAAGGAGGGCTATGTCTCCTGCATGCAGGATCGATTCCAGGAGCTCGCCCAATACAAGGCGGCACTCGACGCGCACTCGATCGTCGCGATCACGGATGCGCGCGGACGGATCACGTATGTGAACGACAAGTTCTGCGAGATCTCCGGTTACGACCGGGAGGAGCTGATCGGACGGGACCACCGCATCATCAATTCGGGCCTCCACCCTCGCGAATTCTTCAAAAACCTCTGGTCCACCATCGCAAACGGAAAAATCTGGCACGGGGAAATCCGGAACCGCGCCAAGAACGGATCGTTCTACTGGGTGGATACCACCATCTTCCCCTTCCTAAACAGCGAGGGCAAACCGGAGGAATACGTCGCAATTCGCACGGACATTACTTCGCGCAAACGTGCCGAGGCCGAATCATCGCGCCTGGAGCGCCAGCTCGTCGAAGCCACCGAGCGCGAGCAACGCCGCATCGGCCGCGATTTGCATGACGGGCTCGGGCAGCACCTCACGGCGCTCGAGATGATGAATTACGCGCTCGTGGAGAAACTGAAACAAGTCGCGCCCGAGACCGTCTCCGACGCGCAGGAGATCGCGAGACACATCCGGCAAACCATTTCCCACACCCGGCTGCTTTCGCACGGCCTTTCCCCGGTTTCACTCGAGGACGAGGGCCTCATGCATGCGCTGCGGGAACTCGCGGACATGACGC
>CBHXZU010000263.1:0-7877 GCA_966125105.1 uncultured Prosthecobacter sp. | reverse complement strand
GAGGAGAAGGGCGTGCAGTCGCCCGCGACGACGCTCTCGCTCGGCAGCGGATCGTGCCGCGATGTGGCCACGCTACTGATGGAAGCGGCGCGGCATCTGAAGCTCGCGAGCCGTTTCGCGAGTGGCTACCTCGATTGCCAGGCGACTCGCGCGGCTCGTGGATCCACCCACGCGTGGACGGAGATCTATTTCCCCAACCTGGGCTGGCGCGGCTTCGATCCCACGACGGGCAAATGCTGCACCTACGATCACATCCTGACCGGCGTCAGCAATCACCCACGCGGCGTCATGCCGGTCTCGGGGAGATTCATTGGTGAGGCGAGCGCTTACCTTGGGATGACGGTTGCGGTGGAGTTTCAGGCGGTGTCGGAAGGTGAGGCGGCGGTGGCTTGATCGGAGCAATTGCGCTCTGGGTCACGCGTTGCGTCGCCCGCCGTTCTGGAGCCGTCGCAAGCACGCTTGCGCCGTAGCACGGCTCGCCAGAGCGGTACCCGCGAGCAATTCAAAATCGACTTTCGCCTTGGGAGAGTGGGACTGAGAAGGCGACTTCCAGCCTGCTTGGAACGCCAAGGCCGCTCTGGCGAGCCGCACTACGGCGCAAGCGTGCTTGCTACGTCCAATTTAACGCTCATCTCTCAGCTGCGATCTTGGAAAGTTCTACGGCGTAAGCGTCAGCCGCAGGAAGCGTTGCGTGGTGCCGTTGGGCACAGCGAACTTCAGCCGCAGGCGTTGGTCGCCGTTCGGCTCGGTGGCGAGGAGTTGCGTGGAAGTCGGAGCAGCCGGGGTCCAGCCAGATGGAAGGTTCGAGCTGATCTCGCCGCTCCACTCATTGAATGCGGCGCGGCGATTCAGGCGAACGTCGAGCGTGAGGAAGCTCGGGGACCCGCCGCTGGATTCGAGGCCGGGCACCGGGTGCACGGTGTTAATTTCCGTGGGGGTCGCCGTGGTGAGCGGGTGGGTGTTCGCGAGGAACTCTTCGTAGTTGGTGAGCCCATCTTTCTCGGCGTCTGCCGTGCCGGGGCGCGCGGCGCCGGCGAGGCCGTAGCTGTCGGCCCACATGTCGTAGGTGAAAAGCACGGTCACGGTGGCGGGGAGACTCGTCGTGCTGCCGCCGGCTCCGGTGGCCACGCACGTATAGGCGCCGTCCTGCGCGAGCTGCAGCGGACTGAGTGAGAGGCTCGCGCCGGTCGCCCCGGGGACATCCTGCCCATTGCGTTTCCATTGGTAGGAGGTGGCGCCGGACGCCGTGATCGAAAGCCCCACGGTGCTTCCGCCCGGCGCGACGACACTGCTCGGATGACGCGTGATCGTCGGTCCGGTGCCCGAGCTGTTCGGCGCTCCCGGCGTGGCGGGGAAGGTCGCCGTCGTGGTGCTGCCTTCCGGTTGCCGCCCCTGCGCCGTGCCGATCGTCTGCTGGCCGAATCCAAATGCTTCCACCAGCGAGTTGTCGTTCAGCGCGAGGCGCAGGTATTCGCCGCCGCCATCGAGACTGAACCCGGTGAAGTTCGCGCTTGCGGTTCCATCGGCCGTCATTGCCACGAATCCGCTCCCTGCGATGAAGGTGAGCGGCGGGAATTGATACTTCCGGCGCCCGACTTCGCTGGGCTCGTCCGCGAGGAATAATCCGCCAAGCGCGACCGGGAGTGGGCTCGTGTTGTAGAGCTCGATGTAATCGAAGTCCGAGCCCACGCCAGTGCTCATCGCATACCACTCGTTGATCTTTACCGCAGAAACAGGCCCGAGCGTGGCGGCGCCCTGGTTCGCACTGCCGCGCGTGGGCGATGCCAGCAAGGCCCATGAGTTATCGCCCAGTCTGCCGATCGAGAGATCTGTGATCTGCTTGCCCCACGTGATGCGGTCCGCGATCTGGCCAGACGGATTCACCAATTCGACTCCGTTACTGCCGAGCGCCGGAATGTTCCCAGGCACTGCAAAGTTGAGGTGCAATCCGTTTACGGTCGAGGGCGGCTGCGATGGGTCTGCCCAGATCGCCAGGTAGCCAGCGGCGGGCACCGTAGCGCCGGTCGGGAATGTCCATGCGGCGTCCGGATTTGTCGGAATGCGGAGCGACCAACCGCCGACGGAGATCGGCGCGGCGGTGGTGTTTCGCAGCTCCACCCAGCCTGGTCGCATGGCCCACGGCGCGTTATCGCCGTTGAGGTTGGTAACGAGCACCTCGTTGAGGGTTGGCGCACCCGTGATGGCCGCATGGTTCGCCACGCCCGGACTTGGATACACGAGCGTGCTGGCATTTCCGGTAATGTTAGGCAGGCGGCCTTGGGAAACGTTCTCGGTCTGCGTGCCGAAGGTCACCGCGTTTACCGTTGCGGCGTTGCTGTCCCAAAGCGTCAGCGTGGTGCCGCTTGCGGGAAGATTGAAGTCCAGGTTGTTCCCTTTGTTGCCGCCGCGATTGCAGAAAAGCTGCACGAAGCCGGAGCCGGTGACGGCGGCTGGCGCCACGATGCGATACAGCTCCGTGCTGGTGGAAACATACATTCCCGTGAGAACGACCGGTTGTGACGAGGGATTCCCAATTTCGATCCAGTCGTCAAAACCGGGAGTGGGATTGGCGAGCCATTCGTTGATTCGAAGCGTGAGCGGCGACCCCGTGGCTGCGGGCGTGTTTGCCGCGCCGGCAGTTGGCGTGGCCAGCACCCATGAGCCGCCACTGCGCGCGAAACTGTAGTTTGCCACTTGAGGGCCGTATTGAACTCCATCGACCACCACGCCGCTGTTATTGCGGAGATAGATGCGCCCTTCCCGTTCGCTCAGAGTTGCGGAGACCTTCAGTCCGGAAATGGCCGCGGGGCTGAAGTGGATTTGCGCGTAGCTCGTTCCGGGAATGGACGTGCCCCCGGGAATGACAAAGGTGCCGCCTTCGGGCGTGACGAGCTGCCAGTTGCCGATGTCCGCAGCCGTAGCGCCGCTGTTGAACAACTCCACGTAGCCCGGCGTGGCGCCTTCGAAAGTGTAGCCACCCACGTTCTTCACGAGGAACTCGCTGATCGTGACCGCGGAGGGCGTGCCCGTGCTGTTTGCTGCGCCGGGCGTTCCTTTCACCGCGTTGCTGGCTTTCCAGTTAAACGGCGAGTTCGGATCGCCATCGGGGTTGATTACCTCGAGGCTGAAGCCGCCCCCATTCGGCGTGGTCGGCCACGGCGCGACGCTCTTGTAATCCACGCTGGTGATGCGGCGTCCGGTGGCGTCGTTGAGCGTAATTGACTCGCCTGCGTTGTTGAGGGAGCCGCCGAAGTAGGCCGCCACTGCGACACCGGGGAACTGCGCGGCGAAGATCGCGGGGGCATTGTTGCTTGCGAAGACCAGGCGGGCGCCGGGATCGATGATCGTGCCGTAGGGAATGATTAGCTCGATCCCCTCGAAGGACCAGTTGCTAAGATCGACGCGTGTGCTGCCGGTATTTTGAATTTCGATGAATTCCGCTGCCGAGCCGCCTTGGCCGGCCGGGGGATTATAATGGATTTCGGTAATGCGAATCGGGGGCTGGAGGGTGCCTACCGTGAATGTCGCCTCAGCCAGAGCGCTCCACGTGATGCCGCTTAGGCTGCGCGCGCGGACCACGGTCGTATTACTAATTGGGATCGGTCCCGAGTAGAGGATCGCGGTGGGTGTGCGATTTCCGGAAGTGTCGTAATAGACACGAGGATCGCTGCCATCCGTGGTATAATAAATCGTGCTCGAGTTGCTGGTGCCCGCCGGCGGGACCGCCGGTGGCATCAGTTTCAATTGATAGCCGGCCGCGACGGATTGGGAGCCCACCAGCGCGCCATCGGAGTTATTGTGAAACTCTGGGGCATTCAGAGCAGGGTAAAGTCCAGCCGCTCGGAGTTGGCCGACAACGGTTGCAGTGCGCACGGGGAGGTAACTGTTTTTGATGCGGTTAATCTCCGTAATCCACGAAGAGTTCCACGTGTACAGCCGCCAATCGGTTCCGTTGTTACCGTTGAATTGATGCACATCCCGCCGGTAGTCACCCCAGCGCGCGCTTTCGCAGGCGATTGCGTTCGTGAGGATGCTTTGCCACTTCGTCCATCGCGCAATGCTGGGCGCCGGCATGAGCGCGCCATCAGGTTGAATCATGTGCTTGTTTACGCGATCCGCAAAATCGAGCGCGTATTGCGCGTTCGTTTTGAGGCGCGTGTGAATCGCGGTGGGTGGGTAGGTCGTTCCAGTGATTCGGGTATCGCCCGTGCCCCACATCAGGTTCTCTTGGTCCCAAGGCAGGTACTTGAACGTGCCGTTGGTATCGGTCCGGCGAACGGCGTACCAGTTTTTGTTATAGTCCGACGTGGTCGCCCAATCCAGGTGCCCTTCCCAGAAGTGCAATAACGTGTAGTCGATGTGCCAAGGGACATCGAGGAATTGTTTAATGCTCTCGTATTCGGCGTTGGTGAATGCCGGGAGGGCAGCGGAGGGGGCCGTGGTTTGCGTCTGGGTCGTGGAGGTGGCGCCGGTCCATCCCAGGATCGCTTTCATATTGTTGTAGGCCGTGAACGTGCCGCTCTTCAGCGTCCCTTGGTCGATCACGTCGTAATTATCCTTGTCCCCGCCAAAATACGAGGCGGCGAAGCCATTGTTCTCCTGCTCGGTCGGATCGTAGGTGCCCCAATAAACGCCGTTGATGAACAGGTGCACATAGCGGTGATGGCCGGCTACACCGCCCATTGCGCGAAACGTATCCTTGCAAAAAGCATCGCGAATCCGGGTGCCGCGGAGCCGTTGCCCGCCGGTCAACCCGGAGGCTCCCGAACTATCCCAGTGCAACCAGTGCGAATTGTAGTCCGCCCGCAAAATGATGTCGTCGAACTCCTTTGCCGGTGAGTCCGGGAAAAGTGCGTACGCGAGACTGCTGGCACCAAAGCTCCCCTTGAAGTTCAGCTTGAAGCCGTGCTTGGGGTTGTTGTCCGGATTTCGGCTGGCGTTCCCATGAATGCGTATTCCGCATGTCGTGCTTGCGCCAGTTGATCCGTCGGGCATCAGCAGTTCGACAGAACACGGCTTCTCGATGAGGGGAGTCTTCTGCGCGGTTTTGGGATACAGTCCGGAGGTTGTCCCGAACATATCGTCCTGGTTAAGCACAATCGAGAGAAGGGGAAGGTCACGCAGTCCTTGCTTGATCCGATCGACGTTCAGTTTTCCCGTGGCGGAGTTAATCGCGCCCGTGTCATCGTATTTGTTGGGATCGTTCACTACCTCCGGATCCATTCCGTAATCCGCGGGAATTATCCCCGCGCTCCCCAAGTTGGTGACGAGGGTGTTCGTTGCCGTGAAGTTGCCATTTGTTCCCCAAGAGATCGGAAACCTGACGCCTCCGCTCGCCGCCGGAATGTTGCTTACCGTGGGCAGCGCTGGATTGGCTTCGTCACCCGAAATCGAGGGATTGTCATACGGCGGACTTGGCTGATTCAGCACGCTATCGAGGAAGATGTAGCTGTGCGTGACGATGTCGCTGGGGACTGTTGAACTGCTGAACGTCGCCGCTCGCAAAACGGTGGTGTTCGTGACGTTCAGGGGTGCTGTGTATACGGGACTGAGCGTAGGCCCCGTGCCGAGAGGAACGCTGCCGTCGAGCGTATAGCGGATCGTTGCCCCGGGTTCCGTAGTGGAAAGGATGACCTTAAAGGGTTCGTTGAAAAATCCCCTGCTCACGCTAGCCGTTGGAGCCGCCGCAATCGAGGTCAAGGCGCTGATGCCGTTTGACTGATTCGGCGACGGGTTCAAGTACCGCAGCGCCCCTCCGAGTTGAGGGCCGTAGCTGAAGTTGTAACGCTGGGCGGGGAAGTTAACGATCGAGGATGCGGCGCTCGCGTGGGGACTGCTCGGAGAGAATAGGTAAATGCTGTCGCCATTCGCATTCAGCCGAAAGTTCGTATGGAGTTTCCCAGGCGAGGCTGGCTTTCGATCTTTCCCGGTAATGTATACAATCAAATACTGCCCGGCCGGAATCGAGTAGCTGGGAAATACCCATTGGTTTGGATTTTCCAGATCCTCGCTGAGGCTCCAGCCCAGCAAGTTTACTGCGGACGCGCCAGAGTTGTAGAGTTCGATCCATTCCGAAAACTCGTTGTCTTCGTCGACTGGCCCGATCGAGGCATTCGACACGAGGATTTCGTTAATTGCGATAGTGCCCGCCGAAGCCACGCGCGTGACGTTCCACGAAAATCCAGCAAACCCGTTCGCGGCCAAATCCTGGATGCCATGGCCGACGGCGAATTCGATCGTTACTGGACCGATGGGGGGTTGCGCGCACGTGAATACATACGGTCCAGCGTCGCTCCCGGTCACCGCTGTCGCAGCGACTCCCGCGACGAGCAGATCGGCGGCATCCACGCCGATTACGGGTTCGCTGAAGGTGACCTGCACTTCAGTAAGCGTGGCCAACGTGGATCCGCCGAGCGGAGTGACGGCGTCTTGTTCCTGCCCGGCGACGGACGTTTTTACCTTCGCAATCGTGGGCGCGAGGACGTCGCTCAGGGTGTAGGTCCAACCTCCAGCCGGCGCGAACGCTCCCGTGCCAAGGCCCGCAATTCCGTGATCGATATCCCAAGAGACCGAAACCGTCCCCGGCGGCGGCTGCGTGAAGGTGAAAACGTAGGGTCCGACTCCACTGCCGGAGACGCCGGTGGCACCGTCGTTATTGATCTGCAGATCGTTCGCGTCGACGCCCGCGACCGGTTCACTAAACGTGATGCTCACCGAGGTGAGAGTGGAAACCGTGGAGCCCGGCGCCGGATTGGTAACCGAGACGGTCGGCGCCGCGGAAAGGGACGCGGCGAGACACAGGAAGACGAAGAGGCGGAAGATCATGGGTGGGTGACGGATGGCGAAGATACGGAGCTAAAGTCCCGTGGCAAATGGTTACGAACGCGCGACGCCCCCCACAATTGGGTGGGTGAAGCGATGCCATATCGGGGGAGCTCGCCGCAGGCCTTGTGCCCAACCCTGAGGGATTTGCTGCTCAGCTCAGATGCCAATCCACAGGCGGCGCGCGCCGCTCGGAAGCCCAACCTTAAATCCACGTCATGAATGCAGCCATGACGCAGGCTGGGCGGTGGGGCGCTCTTTAAAGACGGAGGGTTGCCCATTCGAGTCGGAGGATCGCCCGCGAGCGTCGATGAGTCGTCCGCGAGCGTCGATGAGTCGCCCGTGGCGGCCGATTGGTCGGCCGCAGCTGTCGATTGATCAACCGCACGTGCCAACTGGTCATCCTATTTGATCGATCGGTCGCCTTTTTTGACGGAAGGCATGCCCGCGGCGACCGATCGGTCGCCCGCGAGGGACGGCGGGGCGCCCGCGGGCGTCGACGGATCGACTTTTCCGGCGCTGCAGGCGGCTCGCGGTGAGCGGCCGGCAACCCGCAGATCAAATTACGGTCTTAGGGCAAGGCTGCGTGGCTCGCGGCTATCAATAGCGCCGTGGCGCGGCGCCAGACACTCCTGCCGGAAGACGGTCAGACGATTGGTGGCGGCGGTGGAGGCGTAATCGATTCGCCCCGTGCTTTGCGCAGTTCGTCCTTGAGATCGCGGAGTTCGGCAACCACGTCGTTCAGAGTGGCCGGGGGCGTCTTTGGGTCTTCCTTCTTCCCGAAGAGCAGCGTGAGGCGGTTCAACGGCTTGACGAAGAGGAAGAACACCACGGCTGCGGTGATCACAAAATTGATCACCGCAATCAGGAAGTTGCCGAGATACATCCATTTGAAGTTCAGCCACTCGAGACCTTTGCCCGCCAGCATCATCCCGAGGAGCGGCGCGATCAGCGCTTCGGTGGCTGCCGTTACCAGCTTCGTGAACGCCGTCCCGATCACCACGGCAACCGCGAGCTCGATCACGTTGCCTCGCATGATAAACGCCTTAAACTCA
>CBHXZU010000262.1:0-7884 GCA_966125105.1 uncultured Prosthecobacter sp. | reverse complement strand
TTTCCCAGGAATCCAGTATCGCAGCAGAGCCGCCGGATCGCTTCCCGGTCGGAAGCTTGGTAGCGGCGGATCTCAAACTTGCGCTCGGCGCTCATGTAGTCCTCCACTCTTGGACGACCTTTGCGTAGAGGTCAAACTGACGCGCAAAAACTTTATCCCAGCCAAACTGGGCGACGGTAGCCTTTTGCGCCTCTGACCCCAGTCTCAGGAGGTCTGCTGAGAACGCCGACTCCATCGCAGACGCCAGGGCGGACGGAGTAGCTTGGTCCGCCCAGAAATGCTGGGAGTGCCCTACGACGCGATCCATCGAGGTGCCGCGTATGCCCACGACGGGCAGCCCGCAGGCCTGGGCCTCGGCAGTGACGAGTCCGAATGTCTCTTTCACACCCGGGTGCACAAAGAGGTCGGCCGCATGGTAAAGTTCCAGGAGACGCGCGTGTTCCTTCAGGAACGGATACCAGGAAATCGCGCCGGTTCTCGTTGCCGCGGCCTCGACCGCCGCGCGTTGAGTGCCTTCACCAGCGACAAGCAAGTGAAACTCCCCCGGATGGCGTTCAGCGAGCAGGCTCATCGCTTGCATGAGCAAAGCCGTGTTCTTTTCCGCGGCGAGCCGCCCGACGTAGAGGAGCAGCTTCGCTGTCGCCGGCAATCGCAGGCGCTCCCGGAGTGCTGCTTTCGACTCCGTGGCGGGCGTGAATGCCGCAGTGTCCACGCCGAGATCGACGGTCACAGCGTTCGTCACGCCCCAGCGAGTGAGCACCTCGGAGAGGATTGGCGAGGGCACGAGCGTGCGGGCGAAGCGATTGTAAAGTCCGCGGCATGAGCGCGCGGCGAGGTCGACGAGGAGATCCGTCGCATCGTCGCCGATGAAGCGCTCGAGCGGGCGCAATTCAGACTCCGCAAAGTGGGAGTGGTAGAAGGCGACTGCGGGAATATGGAGGCGGGCGCAATCGCGAGCGACACGCCAACCGACCTGGTAGGGATCGGCATTCTCGACGAGATCGGGACGTTCCACTGCGAGAATGCGACCGATCTCGCCGAGACGAAGAAGCACACGATAGCCAGTCGCCTTGGAAATTAGCGGACTTCTGATCGTGTAGGCCCGCGCCCCTTCGTCCCCGATTACCGCGTCCTCCGCGCCCGGAATGATTAAGAGGTGCCGCTCTCCCTGAGCCCTCCAGTGCTTCACCTTCTCAGTGACGTACCGGCGAACTCCCCCGCTCATTGGCGACCAAAACTGTGTGATGTCGCACAGCTTCACGGCAGAGGAAGCACCGGTTTGGTAACTACAAAGGACGTGTCGAGGGCTAAAGCGATGCCGGAAAACCGCGGCGAACGCGGCGGCCATGGAAGCGCCATCAACTGGCGGGAATTAACCTCACCAGGAATGCGAACGTCGAGCGCCAGCAACGCCAGGGAGGGGCGCCTTTCCACGTACCCCTCCCTGAATGCCAGACGTTCTAGGCCTTCACGCAAATGGACACTGGGCGGCGCCACGCACCCCAGTTCCACGCGCACACCCGAATGCGCAAAACCCGCCGCGTTCGCCGCGGTTCTCTTTCGCGCCCTTCGTTGTTCCCCCATCAAGCGCGTCGCAGTTGTCCGTGCTTAATGAACGCCCAGGTCCGCCAGATATTTCTCGGCGTCGAGTGCGGCGGCGCAGCCTTGTCCGGCGGCGGTGATCGCCTGGCGGTAGCGGTGATCCGACACGTCGCCCGCGGCGAAAACGCCGGGAACGTTCGTCGCGGTCAGACCGGGCTGCTGCAACAAGTAGCCGTTTTCGTCCAAATCCAGCACTCCCTTGAACGGGACGGTGTTCGGGTTGTGCCCGATCGCTACGAAGACGCACTTCACCTCGAGCTCGCTCACCACGCCGGTCTCGATGTTCTTGATCTTCACCGCGCGCATTTCGCCGTCCGAATCCGTGAGATATTCCTCCACGACGGTATTCCACACGGGCTCGACTTTCGGATTATCGATCGCGCGTTGCGCCATGACTTTCGAAGCGCGGAGCGAATCGCGGCGATGGATGAGATATACCTTCGAAGCAAAGCGCGTGAGGAACGTCGCCTCTTCGGCCGCGGAGTCACCGCCGCCGATCACACACACCGGCACATTGCGGTAGAACGCGCCGTCGCAGGTCGCGCAGGAAGTAAGGCCGTGGCCGACCAACTCCTTTTCCCGCGGCAGTCCGAGCCATTTGGCGCTGGCGCCGCTGGCGATGATGAGCGCGCGGGTATCGATCCATTTTCCCTCGACCTCTACGCTGACAAACCCGTCGCCCTTCTTCAGGCCCGTGCAGTCCTTGTATTCAAATCGAGCGCCGAAGCGCTCCGCTTGCGCCTTCATGTTCATGATCAATTCCGGCCCCATGATGCCCTCTTTGAAGCCCGGGAAGTTTTCCACGAGCGTCGTCGTTGAGAGTTGTCCGCCGGGTTCGTGCCCCTCCAGCACGAGCGGAGTCATGTTGGCGCGGGCGGCATAGATGGCGGCGGTAAGTCCGGCGCATCCGGTGCCGAGGATGATCAATTTTTCCATACGGTAAGTGGGCGGTGAGAAAACAAGGCCGCGCATCCCGGTGCAAGCGCGTTGCGCCGTTTCCGTGCTTTGCCTCCCCCGCTTTCTATTGGATGTTTGGCGGACATGATTATTCCCGCGCCTACGCCTCTCGGCAGGACGCCCGCCGTCGCTCTATGCGCCCCTTTCGGCTGGGTCGCGCCGGAACAGCTTGAAATGGCGAAGGCCGCCGGGCGCGCTCCGGTGATCCTCCATTGCCTGGGCGATGAAAAAGCCCGCCGGGATCGCGGGCCCCGAGAGTTCAGGGAAGAAACTGCGGCGGCGCTTGAGAAAGCCGATTGGAACAACCCGTGGGGACTCGGAGCGATCTGCAGTGCCCCGGAGGATGCGGCGCACTTTGCAACCGCCGGTTTCACCTGGTTCAAGCTGGAACTTTCAGCGCTGGTGGATGCGCGAGCGAACACGATGTCGCTCGACGAATTGGATGCCGCGATCGTCGCGCTCGAGGATGCAGGCGCATATCGCGCCGCCTGGCATGAACGCTACCTTGGCGGGCAGGCCGGCACCGCGGTGGAGCTTTCCGATGAAGCGCTCGCCCGGTGCGCGGTTCGCTTTGGCCCCGTTCTCGCCGAAGCAGAGCAGATCGTCCAGGCGCTGCGGGTCAGTTCGAGCGACCGAGGCAGTCTGCCGGACCTGGAAATCTCGATCGCGCGCGGCGCGTCCGCGACCACGCCTCAGGATCTCGCGTTTCTCGCGGCGGAGATTTTGCATCGCGGGTTGATTCACAACGCGATGACCCGCATTGCGCCGGCGTTGGGCTCTGCCCATGAACCAGGACTTGTTGGAGCGCAGGAGACACCCACCTTCATCAGTGATCTCCTTGCCGTTTGCCCACCGGGCATCCGCCTCTCACTACCCCAGGAGATCGCGGAGCCTGCGGGGCTGGCCCAAGTCGATTGGAACGCCGCGCCCGAGGGCGTATTCGCGTGGTTGAAACGGATGGCGAAAGACGAGCCGCGACGATTTCGCGAGTGGCTGAAGAATGCGCAGGAACGTTTCCCCTTTTCGAGGGTCGGTTGGAACTTCACCACGGCAGAAGACGACGTTCGGTTCCTGCCGGAAGTCGGGGACGACGCGCTGGTCTCCACCTTTCTCGAAACCACGCAGGGAAGGCAGCTGCTGCTCGCAAGCTGGGAGGAACTGAGTGGACGCGGGTAAAGCGCGCGGTCGGAGCCGGACCTCGCGGATCTGAAACCGCAGCGCGAAGAGGTCGGAGGGCAGGCTCACATTCACGCGCAGCTGGGATTCGCGCACATAGGTTCCATGGGTCTCATGAGTCCTATAAGACCTATTCCATCGCGGCGACGCCATGCGCCCTCCCACCGCGCTATGACGATCGGGCATAAACTACTCGACCGCGCTCATTAAACTTTTAGCGTCGCGGAAGAATTCCACGCTTTGCCTGCGCTGTCCGCCAGCCTGAAGTCCACCGCTGCCTTGGAACACTCCGAACGGGAGGCGTTGCATGCTGCCATTCTTAAAGCGTCGCTGGATTGCATCATCATCATGGATGAAACCGGCTGCGTGCGGGAATGGAATCCGGCCGCCGTGCAAACGTTCGGTTTCAGTCGTGAGGAAGTGATTGGAAAGACGCTGAGCGAGATCATCGTGCCTCCGCAATTTCGGAAAGCGCACGCAGAAGGTTTGCGGCGTTACCTGGCCACGGGCGAAGCGCGCGTGCTCGGAAAACGGATCGAAATCACCGCGATCCGCCGCGATGGCAGCGAGTTTCCTGTCGAACTGACAATCACGGAGACCCGCGCCAACAACCGCCCGCTCTTCACGGCCTACCTCCGCGACATCACCTCCCGGGTGAAGATGCAGGAGGAGCTTTGGGAACTGAACAAGCAGCTCGAAGCGAGGATCGAACAGCGCACCAAGGAGCTTGCGGAATCGAATCGACGCCTTGAGGAAGCGGTGAAGGCCGAGCACGAATTGGGCATGTTGAAAAGCAGCTTCATCTCGACGGTGACGCACGAGTTTCGGACGCCGCTCGGAGTGATCTTGAGCGCGACGGAAATGCTGCAGCGCTATTTCGACCGCCTGGAAAAACCGGAGCGTGAGGAGCAACTCGGCATCATCGACGAAGCCGTGCGCCAAATGGCCGAGCTCATGGAAGAGGTGCTCATCTTCCATAAAGTGGAAGCCGGCGTAAGTGAACTCAATCCGCAGGAAGTGGATGTCGCGGCACTGAGCCGGCGCATATCAAATGAAGTGGCCTCAGCAACAGCGCATCGCTGCGAGATCGATTGCACGTCGCCCCCGCGGCTGAATGCGCATGTGGATGAACGCCTCGTGCGCCACGTGCTGACGAATGTGCTCAACAATGCCGTGAAATATTCCGCGGCGGGCGGACGCGTCACCTTCGGCATCGCCAAGCGCCACGGAGACGTCGTTTTCACGATCAAAGACGAAGGCATCGGCATCGCTCAGGAAGATCTTTCCGATCTCTTTGTCCCCTTCCGCCGCGGCACCAATGTCGGGCAACGAGCCGGGACCGGCCTCGGCCTCGCCATCGTGAAGCGCTGTGTGGACCTGCACGGCGGGAGGATCGAGGTGAGCAGCACCCTCGGCGAAGGCACCACCGTCATTACGCGCCTTCCGGCGCATGGAGACTCGAAATCATGAAGAAGATCCTGGTGATCGAAGATGAGCCGCAGATGCGGAAAAACTTGCAACGCATGTTGCAACTCGAGGGGTTCGAGGCCCTGGCCGCCACCGATGGCGCAGAGGGCGTGGCGACCGCAAAAAAGGAGCTGCCGGATCTGATCCTCTGTGACATCACCATGCCAGGTCTCGATGGCCACGGCGTGTTGGGAGCGCTACGGGCGGAAAGAGCGACGGCGGCGATCCCATTCATTTTTCTCACCGCGCGCGGCGAGCGCGGCGATGTGCGCGCCGGCATGAACCTCGGCGCGGACGATTACCTCGTGAAACCGGTGAGCATCACGGAAATCCTGGCGGCCATCAAAGCGCGGTTCGCCCGAATGTCGACGACGCAGCAATCGGCATTGCAGGTGGTTTTCGAGTCACCCAAACCCTTGGAAACGCTGGGGCTCACGCCGCGCGAGGCAGAGGTGCTTTTCTGGATCGCGCAGGGCAAAACGAACGCGGAGATCGGGCTCATCCTCGAAGCCGCGGCCGCGACGGTGAAAAAGCACGTGGAAAGAATCCTCGAGAAGCTCGAAGTGGAGAATCGCCAATCGGCCTCGCTGCGCGCGCTCGAAGTCTTGAGCGCCGCTCCGAAATCCTAGCAGGAACGGGCATACGCCGGTCGGCGTATTTTCACGCGCAAACCCTTCTTCTACCGGGGCTGAATGGGTGCGCGAACGGTCAGCGGGCGGAAAAAACTTCGCGACGGCAAATACGTCTAAAGGAGCAGGGCGATCGGCTAATTCGGCACGTGCTTCTACGTCCCCCGACCCATTTTCGGAATCATCCAGACCAACTAGTTTCAATGGCGCGATGAGCACGAACATCACGCTTCTCACGAAACTGATCTGCCGATTCCGGCCCCACGCTTCGCGGACTCGCGTCGCGCTCGCCGAAAACCTCGCGGAAGAAATCAACCTCTACCCTGGGCTTCCCGACCGCCTTTTGGGACTGCGCTCTTGCGCGCCGGCCCGGCGGGAATCGGAATTGCGCAAAGTTGCGCAACGGTATCGGACGGAAACCCTGACGTCCGAAGCGGCCGACGCCCTGTGCCGGCTGACAAACCCTGCGCTGTTCGACTGTGCGGTGCCTTTCTTGCGCGGCGCTGAGCGTTCGCAAGAGTCCGCATTCCAGGAACTGACGCGCATTTCGCTGCCGTCGCCCCAGTTCAATTAATTCGCGGACAACAGATAAACACGATCGACCACCCCGAAGGAACCTCCCCAGCCCCCCAGACTCTCGTCGCAAAGCGAGATAATCACGCGTGCAAACCGGAGAGGTGGCGTCCTCGCCGCCTGCGCCGTAGCCGCCCCAGGCGCCCATCTTCAAACCCGCGGCCCGTGAACATGCTCTCGCAGGCGCACCCTCTCTTCAGATGACGGCAGGACATGCGCGCGCCGCCCGAGCTTCCCCATCCATTCCGCCGCACCCCACATTCGTCACAAATGCCACTCACGCGGAAACAAATTGCCACTATGAGTGTTCTTTTCCATCGTCCCGCGGCCCGGCACTCCCGCCACACATGCACAGATGAACGACGAATCCAGGATCCCGGCCGACGCCACAGGCGACGACCCGGAGCGCGACCTGCGCTTGATGCTGCGGATTCGCAACGGCGACGAGGAGGCATTCCGAGAACTGGTGGAAATCCACCAGCACCGGGTCGTGGGCACGTGTGCCCGCATGCTCGGGGACGATGTGGAAGCAGAAGACGTGGCGCAACAGGTCTTCATTCGCATTTGGAAGAGCGCGGCGCGCTGGGAGCCGAGCGCGAAGTTTACCACCTGGCTTTATACGATCCTGCGGAATCTCGTCTTCAACGAGTGCCGGCGCCGATCCCGGCATCCGGCGAAATCGCTGGAGGCGGCGCAGGAAGAAGGCGATCAGCCGCAGCAATTCGAAGACGCCACGGTCAAGGCGCCCAATACGCTGCTGCTGGATTTGGAAATGCAGGAGGCGGTCGCGCGAGCCATTGAGGAACTGCCAGAAACGCAGCGCATGGCGGTAATCCTTCGCCGTTACCAGGACGTCAGCTACGAGGAGATCGCGGAGGTGCTGAATCTCACGGTCCCCGCGGTAAAGAGCGTGCTTTTCCGCGCCCGCACGGAGCTGCGGGAGAAGTTGAAAAAGTATCTTGGCGAGTAGCCCGACGCTCGCCAAGCCGCCCCCGGGAGCGTAGAGCGAAGCTTCATGCGCCTCTGGCCATTACTCGTTGGACTCGCTGTGGTCGTGATCGGACCGATCACGCTGCGACCCAAGGGCGAAGAGAAGGTTCTCACCGGCGAAGAACGGATCGTCGTAATCACGCCGCATAACGAGGCGATTCGAGCGGAGTTCGGGCGTGGATTCCGCGACTGGTATCATGAGCGCTGGAAGAAAACAGTCGTCGTCGATTTCCGCTCACCCGGCGGCACCAGCGAGATCACGCGCTACTTGAATGGCGCCTACATCGCCGCTTTCCAGAAGTACTGGCGCGATGCCGTGAAGAGGGACTGGACCGCCGAAGTCGAGAAAGGCTGGGCCGAGCCCAAGATTGTCCCGGACGATACGCCCGCCGACGACACCGAGGCGGAGGCGGCGCGGCGCGCGTTTCTTGATTCGAACGTCAGCTCGGTGATCGATGTTTTCTTTGGCGGCGGCTCTTTCGATTTCCAA
>CBHXZU010000261.1:0-7884 GCA_966125105.1 uncultured Prosthecobacter sp. | reverse complement strand
CGGCCGCCTGCGCCATGAGCCCGACGTTCGGCACCGAGCCCATCGTCTTCGGATCGAGCGCGCCGTTCGCTTTGCAAAACTCGACAACCGCGTCGTACACCCCCGCATAGGAACTGTCCGGGATCACCGCCAGCGTGTCCTGCGTCTTGCCCGCAGCGTCCCACATCTTGCCGCCTGCGCGGATCATTGCCGGCATGGATGCATCGACGATCACATCACTCGGCACGTGCAGATTCGTGATTCCCTTGTCGGAGTTCACCATCGCGATGCCCGGCCCGGAGGAAAAGGCCGCCTTGATGTCCGCCTCAATCGCCGCCTTCTGCTCGGCCGGCAACTTGTTCAGCTTCTCAACCAGGTCGCCAAAGCCGTTGTTCAGATCCACGCCGAGCTCGGCAAACGTCGCGCCGTGCTTGGCGAACAGATCCTTAAAGAACACCCGCACCGCATGACCGAAGAGGACAGGGTCGGAGACCTTCATCATTGTGGCCTTCAGGTGCAGCGAAAAGAGCACGCCCTCGGATTTGGCCCGCGCGATCTGCGCTTCGTAGAAAGCCACGAGTGCCTTCTTGCTCATGAAGGTTCCATCGAGAATCTCGCCGGCCTTCAGCGCGAGCTTCGGCAGAAGCACCTTCGTGGTGCCAGCCTTGTCAACGAACTCGATCCGCGCCGTGGTTGCTGCAGCAAGAGTCACCGACTTCTCATTCGAAAAGAAGTCGCCCTTGCCCATCGTGGCGACGGTTGTCTTGGAGGTCTTCTCCCACTTGCCCATCGAGTGCGGATGCGCCTTTGCGTAATCCTTCACTGCCTTGGGCGCGCGACGATCGGAATTGCCCTCCCGTAGCACCGGATTCACCGCCGAACCCTTTACCTTGTCGTAACGTGCCTTGATGTCCTTTTCCGCGTCATCGGCTGGCACCTCGGGATAATTCGGCACAGCGTAGCCGTGGGACTGGAGTTCGGCGATCGCCGCCTTGAGTTGCGGCACCGACGCCGAAATGTTCGGCAGCTTGATGATATTCGCCTCGGGCTTCAGGGTGAGAGCACCCAGTTCGGCCAGATGATCGCCGACCTTCTGCTCGGTATTTAGAAACTCCGGAAACACCGCGAGAATGCGCCCAGCCAATGAAATATCCCGAGTCTCCACCGCAATCCCGGCCTTCTTCGCAAAGGCTTCGACGATTGGCAGGAGAGAGTACGTGGCGAGGGCCGGGGCCTCGTCCGTCTTGGTGTAAATGATCGTTGGATTCATCGCGATCGAGCCATAAAAGGGACTGCGCCGTACGGGTCAAAGCGATTCTGGGCGGCAAGGGTATCGCAGGCACCTTGTGGCCAAAAGTTGCCAATAGGTTTGCAGCGTCTCCGCGACAAATCGGCGCCCGCCTCTGCGCTGGGCCAATTTGCCCGCCGCACTCGACGCGCTCAGCGCGTATCCTGTAGCACATTCCAAATGTTGGCCCGCCTCCGTCGCCTCGCACAGATGATTGCCGCGGGACTATTAATCAGCGGCCTGATTGTGCGGATCACGGTGCGCGACGCAATCGACCAGCTTGCAATCGTATTCTACGCGACACCGTGGCCCGTGCTGGCCGTGCTCGGATTCGTCTCCGCGGCACTTTGGATCCCGAAAGCGAAACGCTTTGCGGTGGCATGCCTCGGCGCTGGAGTGATTTCCGGGGTGGTATGGGTCGTGGGCAGCTACGAGCGGAATCCGCAGGTGACCGAACGACAAAACCTTCGCGTGGTCTCCTGGAATGCGGAACACGCGAAGAAAGATTTGCCGGCGGTCGTCGAGAAGGCGCGCTCTTTCAATGCGGATATCCTGGGCCTAACGGAAACCGAGTCGACAGAAACGCCCGATGCGGAACGTTGGCGCGCGGCTTTCCCCGGACACACAGTGAAAACGCTTCCCGGCTACATGCTTTTCATCACGCGCGGGGAGATCACCGGCTCTTTGAGCGGCAGCCTGGCCGGACGCGGGAACTTCAATCTCGTGCGCGTGAAATTAGGCGAACGCCCGGTGCAGGTATTGTTTGTCGACATTGAGCCCAATCCAATTCGCTCCCGCAGGCTCGCCTTCGATACGCTGCACTCGACGCTTGGCAATTTGCCGAACGAGCCCGTCGTGATGATGGGCGACTTCAACACGCCGCGGGAATCCATCCACTTCGCGAGACTTCAGGAGCAGTTGCAGGATGCATTTGATGTGGGCGGCCGCGGCTTCGCTGAAACGTGGCCAGTGCCCGTCCCCGTGCTTTCGCTTGATCACATCCTCGTGAGCAAATCGGTGCGCGTCCTTCGCTGCGTACACGGGGGGTCGCTCTCCGATCATTGTCGGGTAATCGCGGATCTTGCGGGGCCGTGAGCCTCTCACGCGCGACTTGCTCAACGCGAGCGACTCAGCACACTGCGTCCGCATGCTCCACCCAACCGTCCGCTGCGCGATTTTTGCGTCGCTCGCGATCATTACCCACAGGAGTGCCGCGCAGGAAAGAGAGGCATCCGTCCCGCTGGGCAACGGCGTGGAATTGAAACTCGTGCGCGTCGATGCCGGCAGCTTTTCCCAGGGATCTCCGGCAACGGAGCGCGATCGCCGGAACGACGAGACGCAGAGGCAGGTCACGCTCACGCGCGGCTTCTATCTTGGCAAATACCCGGTGACACGCGGGCAGTTCGCGCAATTCGCGAAGGAAACGGGCTTTCGCACCGAAGCCGAGATAGGAACTTCCGGCGGCTTCGGCTGGGATGGATCGCAGCTCGTGCAGCGCAAGGAGTTCACCTGGAAATCCCCGGGCTTTTCTCAAACGGACCAGGATCCGGTGGTGATGGTGACCTGGCCGGACGCCCAGGCATTCATCAAGTGGCTTTCTCGCAAGAGCGGTTCGCAATTCGATCTGCCCACGGAAGCCCAGTGGGAATATGCGTGTCGCGCCGGGACTGGCACCGCGTTCTGGAGTGGAGACGATTCCGCCGCGGCGGGAGATATCGCGTGGCACAAGGGAAACTCCCAATCGCGGACCCATCCCGTGGGAGAAAAGGGTGTAAACGCGTGGGGCCTCGGCGACATGCACGGCAACGTCTGGGAGTGGTGCGCGGATTGGTTCGCCCCCTACCCTCCCGGTGCGGCGACCGATCCCGTTCAGACCAATGCGCAACTTTCCGACAAGCCGCGGCGCGTGCTGCGCGGGGGCTCGTGGCTGAAAGAGCTGGCCGCCACGCGCTCGGCGGCGCGCTTTCGGAACGACCCGCAGAGCCGCAATGCCGACAACGGTTTTCGCGTCATGGCCTTCGAACTCCGGCCGCAACCGTCGCCGGCGCTGGAGAGACCGGCGGGAGCCGAGCGCGCGCCAATCCAGCCACCGTCCCAGGCGCTCGAGCAGGAGCGCGCGTCGCAACCGCCCCGTTCACCGGTTGGTCCTCCACTGCAGACCTACGAGAACCGCAACACTTCCGGCCGCGGGGGAGTCTTCTGGACCGCCGCGTTTGTCGCAATCGGCTACGCGATTCTCCGCATGCTTTTCCGTCGCTCGTCCGCCGCTCCGAAACCGATTCTCTCCGGCGACTCGACATTTGAACCGATGGGAGGAGTCCGTCGCGGAGGGCCTTTGCGGACAAGAATCGGAAACGATGGTTTCTGGATCGAAGCAGATGGAGTTTCCGCAGGCACGCCGCTCATTTGCCGATACACCGCCGGCGGAAAATCGGAACAGATCGAGGTGCGCTATGAGCCGCAACCCGGCGGGCAATTCATCTACACAGGATCGCGTCCGACGACGGTGAGCGTCACCGTGAGCGGGCCGGGGACAATGCAGTCGGGGTTCGCGGCTGGCGCGATCGAAACGCTCGAAGAACAGGACTGGAGCGAGCGGCTGCGTCGAGAACGGGAAGAAGAGGAGCGGCGCCGACGTCGGCGCAATGATCCGCCGGCCTACTAGGTGTCTCCGAAACCTCCATCCATCGCGCGGGCGGTCGTCTACGCGTCTGAACCGGGCGACTTCGCTCGTCTGTCGCGAACGCTCCGCTCGCTAGCCGCGTGCAAAGTCGAAGCAGTCGTCGCTCACGACCCCGACGTTCTCTTCCGCGCGCTGCGTTCGGCGGATGCACCGCTCTGGATCATTCGCGCCGGAGCATGGCACCCCTACCCGGCCCCAATGCGCGCCATTCCTCAAAGCACATCGGGCCGGCCGCTGATCGGCCTCGGCACTTCGACCGCGCGGAATTGCCCTTCCGTTTACCTCGATCCGGAACCGGCTCGCGCCCTCGCTGCTCGCCTCGACCGGAGCGATACGATCGGCAGCGCGATTCATCGTCTCTCTCGGTCGCGAGCGTTCCGCTGCGTCCCGCTGCACGACGTTCATGCCCGCTTCGACTCGAGCCTGCGCGTGATGCAACTCGTGACGACCATACAGATCGGAGGCGCCGAGCGCGTGACGCTGGATCTCGCCGAGGAGTGCAACCGCCGCGGCATTGCCACCGTCGTGGCCGCTCTCGCGCAACCGACCCGCCGCAGCTTTCCGCAGCCGCGCTTCTTCGCAGACCTCTCGGATACTCCCTTTATCGCCGAAGCCCGCGCGACTGCGGTGGAGCGTGTCTGCCTGGAATGGGGAGCCGACCTCGTGCACGCGCACTTGATCAGGGCGAATGAAGCGGAAGCGATCCAGGCTCGCGGGATTCCGTTGGCTGTAACCGTCCACAACATGCCCGCGGCCTGGCCTGTTGGTTACCGAGATGCCGTAAAACCATTCGCGGATCTCCTGCTCGGATGCGCCGATGCTGTCAGCCGCGAAGTGATGCGCGAAATGCCCGGCACTCCGGTGAGAACTGTGTGGAATGGCATCGATTCCGGCCGTGCTGTCCGGACCAACCACGCGGCTTGCACCGCTGCTTTTTCGCGAAGCGCGCTTGGCTGGGGCGAAACGGATTTCGTGCTGCTCTCCGTCGCGAATCCGCGTCGGCAAAAGCGCCTGGAGCGGATGCCCGAACTCGTCGCGCGGCTTCAGGAGAAAATCGCGCCGCGGAAGGTGCGGTTAATTTTTGCCGGCGAGCCTGCCGCGGGCAGTGAAGATGGACGCGAAGCGGCGGCGAAGCTCGCAGCTGCAGTCGAGCGGTGGAAGGTGCAGGACGCGCTGCACTGGACGGGGGCAATCGACGACGTCGCGCCGCTGCTCGCCGCATCGGACGCGCTGGTTTCCACAAGCGATCTCGAAGGAATGAGCCTCGCGCAATTGGAAGCCTTGGCGGCGGGGCTGCCGATCGTCGCCACGGATGTTGGCGGCGCTTCGGAGATCGCCGCGCGGAGCGACCGAATGTTTCTGCTGCCGGTCGAAGCAGACGCTGGCGCGTTTGCCGATGTTCTGGCCCGTATCGCCGGCACTCCTCCACTGCGCGCGCCAGCCCTTCCCAAGGGCTTCACGCGCGAGCGGATGGCCGCCAGATCTCATCTGCTCTATCGCGGAGTGCTGGTCGGGGCGGCGCGACAACGAAGCTCTCCTCGCGCAGTTTGGCTGATCACGAACAATTTCTCCACGGGCGGCGCGCAGAGTAGCGCGCGACGCCTGCTCACCGGACTTGCTGAACGGGGGCACATGGTTCGCGCTGCGACCATCGAAGAAGATCCGCAACGGCTCAGTCCGGGGCGGCGCGCGCTCAAGCATGCGGGCGTCCGCGTTACCGCCATTACACCCAGTTCCAATCCAGAGGCGCTCGTTGCTGCGTTGCTCGACGCGATGACTGCTGAACCTCCCCACGCGATCCTCTTTTGGAACCTGATCACACCGGTGAAAGTGCTCGTGGCAGATGCCCTGGCCGGCATCCCGATCTTCGATGTCAGCCCCGGCGAAATGTATTTCCAATCGCTCGATCGATTCTTCGCTGCGGTTCCGCCTGGTTTGCCCGTGCTCGAGTCTCGCGCTTACGGAGACCGGCTCGCCGGGGTCGTCGTGAAATTTGCCGGTGAAGCCGATCGCGCGCGTGAGGCCTTGGGAGTGCCCGCGCATGTCATTCCAAACGGCATCCCATTGCCGGTGCGGCGCGAACGCCCAGTCACCAAGCAACTCATTATCGGCACGGCAGCGCGCATCTCGCCAGACAAGCGCCTGGATCAATTGCTCGATGCCACGCGCCTCGCGCATTCGAAGCTCCCGCCTTACGAGCTTCGCATTGCCGGAGGACCGGATTGCAACAGCGCGAAGCATTTCAAGGAACTGCGGCGTCGCGCCCGGGGATTGCCCGTGAAGTGGCTCGGCCATCTGGACGATCCTGCCGAACTCCTCGCCGAGGCAGATCTCTTCGCCATGATTTCTGAACCCGCGGGATGTCCAAACGCCTCCCTCGAGGCAATGGCGGCGGGCCTCCCGATCATCGCGACGGATCACGGGGGCGCGGCTGAGCAGGTCATCGATGGGGTAAACGGGAGACTCGTGCCGCGTGGAGACGTTCAGGCGTTCGCAGCCGCGTTGGTGGATTTGGCATCGAATGCGCCGCGCCGCAGGGAAATGGGTGCCGCCAGCCGGGAACACGCGGCATCCTCATTCAGCGTGCCGCAAATGCTGAACGCCTACTCTGAGCTCTTGGGCCTGCCCTCGCTCCGCACCGGCCTGGACTTCAGACTTGTGTCACCCGCCTCCGCGCCGTTCGCCGCACGTAGCCTGTCCCCCCAGTGACATGGCGCAAGAATCTTCCGCGCAGGCGCGCCTTCGATCGATCCCGCCTCGCGAGCGAGCTGATGCTCTCGGCCAACCACTTGCACCGCGAAAACGCCGATTCATCAACGCCTGCTTTCGACCAATCGGCGATCACTTTCGACCGACGGGTCGCCGCTTTGATCCCTCCGCTCAAATAATTCGACCAATCGATCGAATAATTCGTTCGGTTGGCACGCGCTTTCGACCGATCGGCAGTTGCGCGGAACCAATTGGTCGCCGCTTTTGACCAATCGCCTCTCGCTTTCCACCCGCCGCCTCTCACTTTGCACCCATCGCTTCCCGCTTTCGACCCGCGGCCTCTCGCCCGCGATCTGCCGTGTTTTGCTGTGAACCTGCCGCCAGTCGCTCTGAACGCGGACCGCCAAAGGCCCGCTCGCTCCGGCGGCCGCTCAAACAAACCGGGCGCCGCGGAATCCCGCGGCGCCCGATGAAATAAAAGTCTCGTTAAGGCACCGGCATCTTCGTGCCGGGCCGCGACTAGTCGTCCTTCTTCTTTTTCTTCTCGGAGTAGCCGTGCTCGTACTTCCACTTCGCGACTTCAGCGCGGTTCCTGGCCTCGTTCTGCTTCTGCTTCCACTCGTAATCCTTCTTCTGCTGCTCGAGATTGTTGCGGTAAACAGCCTGCCGCGCTTCGAGCCGGTTTTGATTCACCTTCTGCTCGTATTGGTACTGCTTGCGCTGAACGTCGTAATTCGCGCGAGCCTGCCGCTGCTTCCATTCCTGCTCGTTCCGGTATTGCTCGATCTTCTGCTTGTTGCGGGCGTATTCGATTTTTTGCGTGTTCTCGTTGTACTTCGCCCGAGCGCGATATTCGGCGATCTTCTGCTTGTTCCGATAATACTGCTCGTCCGTCATGTAATGACGGCGGCCGCCGTCGTTGTAGTAATAGCGATGGCCGTCGTAGTTGTAGCGTCGTCCTTCGATCACCACCACGTCGGTGTATCCCCCTCCATAGTATCCCCCTCCGTAATACCCTCCTCCATAGTATCCTCCACCGTCGTAATAACCGTCATCGTAGTAGCCTGATCGGGCGTAACCACCATTGGAGTAGTAGCCCTCGCTGTAGCAACCGGAGAAGAAGAGCGTGGCCATCAGGCCAAAGGTGAGAAGGAGAAGGCGCTTCATGGTTTAAACACTGGATATTCAGAGCTTAAACGCAACGCGAGCCTTCTTCGGCTTTGTC